>NZ_JBEXPJ010000187.1:0-16720 GCF_040611995.1 Lentzea sp. NPDC006480 | reverse complement strand
GCGCCACCTGCTCGGCACCCGCCTGGGTGTCACTTTGGCGCTGTTAGCGCTGGTGATGCCCCAGATAGCCGGGTCGGGAACGGCCCGCGTTCCGGCGGCAACGGGTGTCCTGGTGTGCTGAAGTGTGATCATCAGGTGCCCCTAGTGGACTTCGCGGCGGAGGTGTTGTGAGTGACACGTACGGCGAGTGCCTTTTGGCTCAATGAATCTGGAAGAGGAGAGGTTCGGCAGGTCACACTGGCCGAGCCCGGACCGGGCGAGGTCGAGGTGCGCACGCTGCACTCCGGGGTGAGCCGCGGCACGGAGACCCTCGTCTTCCGCGGTGGCGTCCCCGAGAACCAGTACGCCACCATGCGCGCTCCGTTCCAGGAGGGTGACTTCCCGTGGCCGGTCAAGTACGGGTACCTCAACGTCGGCGTCGTCGAACACGGACAGCTCAAGGGCCGCACCGTGTTCTGCCTCTATCCACACCAGACCCGTTACGTGGTGCCGGAAACCTCGGTCACGGTCGTCCCCGACAACGTTCCCGCCGAACGAGCCGTGCTCGCCGGCACCGTTGAAACCGCCGTGAACGCCGTGTGGGACGCACATCCGCTGATCGGCGACCGGATCGCGGTGGTCGGCGGCGGCATGGTCGGGTCGAGCATCGCGGCGGTCATCGCCACCTTCCCGGGCGCGCGCGTCCAGCTCGTGGACGCGGATCCCAGCAGGCAGGCCATCGCCGACCAGCTCGGCGTCGGGTTCGCGTTGCCGGACAACGCCCTCGACGGCTGCGACCTCGTCTTCCACGCCAGCGCAACGGAACCCGGCCTCACCACCGCGCTCAACCTGCTCGCCCCGGAAGGCCGCGTGGTCGAACTGAGCTGGTACGGCGACCGGAAGATCGCGGTGCCGCTGGGCGAGTTCTTCCACTCGCGCAGGCTGACGATCCGCAGCAGTCAAGTCGGCGTGGTCGGCCGCCCGGACCGCAGCTACGGCGAACGCATGGCGCTCGCGCTCGATCTGCTGGCCGACGACCGGTTCGACGCGCTCATCACCGGCCACAGCGCGTTCGAGGACCTGCCACAGGTGATGCCGAAGCTCGCCGACGGGGAGATTCCGGCGCTGTGCCACCGGATTGACTACGGTCCCGAGAAGGATGGACACAGCCATGTTTCCGAGTGACACCACGGTCGACGTCCGTGACCAGCGGATCGCCGTGCTCCCGGTCGGCAGCACCGAGCAGCACGGCCCGCACCTGCCGCTGGCCACGGACTCGGTGATCGCGTGGACCATCGCCTCGGCGATCTCGAAAGCCCACGGAGTCCGGCTGCTGCCACCGATCCAGTTCTCGTGCTCGCAGGAACACGCCGACTGGCCCGGCACCGTCAGCATCTCCGCGAGCACGTTGATCTCAGTCATCAACGACATCGCGGACTCTTTGCGGCGCACCGGCGTCGAGCACCTGGTGCTGGTGAACGGCCACGGCGGCAACTACGTGCTGTCGAACATCGTGCAGGAGGGCCGGAACCTCGCGCTCTTCCCCGGCCGGGACGACTGGGCGTCCGCCAGGGAGAAGGCCGGCATCGAGACCTCGGCGTACAGCGACATGCACGCGGGTGAGCTGGAGACCTCGATCCTGCTGCACGCCCACCCCGATCTGATCCGTCCCGGCTACGAAACCGCTGACCACCTGGCGGACGACCGGCGGCACATGCTCACCCTGGGGCTGGCGCCGTACACGGAGTCCGGCGTCATCGGGCTGCCATCGCTCGCGTCAGCGCGCAAGGGCGAGCTCCTGCTCGCGGGTCTGGTCGAGTCCTTCGGCGACTACCTCGACCTTTTCGGCGGTCTTGGCACGGCGTGAAAGCAGCAGCGGAACGGCGCCCGGCAGAGCGGCGACCAACGCCAGCACGCCGTAGACGATGCCGGTGGTGAAACCCTGAGACGCACCCAGTCCGGCCGCACCGAACGCCACCGCGAGGAACGCCTCGCGCGGCCCGAACCCGCCGATGTTGACCGGGATGGCCATGATCAGCAGCGCCAGCACCACGACCGGCGCGAGCTGCGTGATCGTGGCGTCCGACCCGGCGGCGCGGGCGGCGACGACGAACATCGCCACGTACCCGGCGACCGTGGCGGCCGACAGCCCGAGCACCGAGGGCCAGGTCTTGAAGGACAGCAGCCTGATGCCGTCGGCCAGCGTGTTCACCAGCACGCGACGCACCGGCTTGATGTGCCAGCCGGTCACCGCAGCGGCCACGAGACCGGCCAGCACAAGCCCGATGGTGGTGCCGCTCAGGTGCAGGTCGAGGCCGGGCGACGGGTGCAGGAACAGCACCGCGAGCCCGATCCCGATGAGCACCAGCTGCCCGGCGAAGCGCTCGAAGAACACGGCGCGCACGCCACGTCCGACGTCGCCGGACTCACGCCCGTGGTTGACCGCGCGGTGCACGTCGCCGAGCACGCCCGCGGGCAGCACGGCGTTGACGAGCAACGCGCGGTAGTAGTCGCTGACCGCCGTGCGCATGGTCAGCGACAGGCCGAGGCGGCGCGCGATGAGCACCCAGCGACCCGCGCTGAGCACCGTCGTCGCGAACCCGATCGCCAGCGCGGCGGTGACGGAGAACGCGTCGATCGCGCGAAGTCCGTCGAGGAACGCCCCGGTGCCCAGGCGCAAGCCCAGACCCACGAGGATCGCCACCGCCAGCAACAGACGGAGCCACGGCCAAAAACGCTTCATGTCACACAGCTCCCGGTATCGCCAGCAGGTCAACGTGGTGAACCACCGCTGATGCCTCTGACCTGCGACGCAGGTACTCGGGCGCCTCGGCGGCCAGTGCGGGTTCCTGCTCGACCGCCGCGCCCACCCAACCCTTGAGCCATTCCCTCTGCAGCGCGTCAGCGTTCATGCGCCAGGGGCTCGAAGCCGTCCGAACCGAAGCGCCCGCTGCCACGAATGCCTCTTCAGCAGCGGCCGGGGCGTCCGGTCCGAGGAGCTTGCGCCCGTCCACGACGCGGCGCTGGTGAGCGTTGAACGCGTCGGAGAAGGCGGCGTCGAGCGGCTCGGCCGGGTCGAACTCGATCCGGCCTGCCACCGAGAGCGTGAACAGTGCGGGCACATGTGCTTCTACGCAAGCAACGGCCAGAGCGTTCATCTCGTCGGCGGTCAACAGGTCCAGCAGCGCGGAGCACGTGATCAGGTCAGTGCCCGCCAGGTCAGCGGCAGTGAGCGCGGTGAGGTCGCCCTCACGCGTCTCGACGGTGACGTTCTCGAAGGCGCTCATGCCGGCCTCCGCCAGCCCGAGCAGCCGGGGGTCGCGGTCGTGCAGCACCCAGTGCTGTACGCCGCCGAGCCTGCCGGCGAGCCATCGTCCCATCGATCCCGTGCCACAACCCAGGTCACGGATCGTCAGGCGGTTTCGGTTCACCAGTGTTTCGCGCACCACATCCACGAGCTCGGTCGAACGTGCGGATGCGTCGGCGATTTCCCGCAGTGCCAGCCATTCCGGGGCGAAGGTCATGGCCGCAGACTAGCCAGCACCCTCCGCAGGTCCTCTGTGGATTCGTCCCAAGTGGACAGCCGGGCCCGCCGGGTCAGTGCTCGCGCCCGCAGTTCAGCGCGAAATTCTTGATCTTGAAACCAGCGGGTCAGCGCAGCTACCAATGCATTTTCGTCACCTGCTGGAACCAGCAGCCCGCCGTCCCCCAGCGCGTCCGGCACGGCACTCGCGATCACCGGCAGACCACGTGCGAGCGCCTCGGTGACGACCATCCCGTACGTCTCGTTGCGCGACGCCAGCACGAACAGGTCAGCGGCGTCATAAGCCCTGGTCAAGGCCTCGCCGGTGAGCGGTCCGGGGAAGCTGACGCGATCATCTCGCGGCAGTTGCCCGACGAACGGCCGGATCGGGCCCGCACACACGAGCCGCCACTCGTAGTCGATCTTCTGCAACGCCCTGATCAGCAGGTCGTGGCCTTTTCGGGGTGTGATCGAGGCAACGCACAGCAGCTCGCTGACCCCGTCCGTGCCCGCCGCTTCCGGCGCCGGATCGGTGCCGGGAACCACCACGTGCACGGTGTCCAGCCCGTGCCTGGTCTTGATGTTGCGCGCCGCTGTCGGACTGGTCGCGACGACCGCGCTCACAGCCCTCAGGACCTGGCGTTCCTTCTCGTCGAGCAGGCGCGCTGTCTCGGGATCGAGACCGGTCTCGTCAGCCAGCGGCAGGTGCACCAGAACGGCCAGCCTCAGCCGTCGTGCGTGCGGCACGACGACTTCCGGCACACCGCAGCTGACCAGGCCGTCCAGCAGCACGACCTCGCCGTCCGGGATGTCCGCAAGCGTTTGCTCCAACGCCGTGACATCGGACGGGCACGGCCAGTCACCAGCGACGCTCAGCCGGGTGAGGTCTCCCATCACCCTGAGGTCGTAGACGTTGCCGCCGCTGGGACTGGCCGGATCGTCGGCGTCAGCCGGCAGTACGAAGTGCACGCTCGTAGCCGGCCCACGCCACGTGGGACTCGTGGAGTGTGACGGCGATCGCATCGATGCCGTGAGCACCCTCACCGAGAGCGCCCTCGGAAATCTTCTCGGCGAGCTGGTCCGCGATGTGCTTCGCGAGCCACTCCGTGGACGTGTTGATGCCCGCGAACTGCGGTTCCTCGTCCAGATTGCGGTAGTTGAACGCCGCCAGGACCTTGTTCAGCTCCTGCGTGGCGAGTCCGATGTCGACAACGATGTTGTCCGAATCCAGCTCAAGACGTTTGAACGTCGCGTCCACCAGGAACGTTGCTCCATGGAGACGTTGTGCCGGACCGAAGACCTCGCCGCGGAAACTGTGGGCGATCATCACGTGATCGCGGACGGTGATGCTGAACAGGATGACCTCCGCTGTGCGGTCGGGTTACGGTGCGACCTCGCATCCGAGCGTAGTTGAACGCTCGGGAGGCGCCAGGTGGACGAGGGGACCCGAGATGTTCGAACAGGCCTTCAACGACGAAGACGTGGCTGAGTCCGACCTGGTGACCCGCCGCGGCACCTTCCGCGCTGTTGCGTTCCGCGCGAACGGTCACGAGCACATGGCGCTCGTCTACGGCAAGACGAAGCTGCGCGAGAACGTGCTGGTGCGCATCCACTCCGAGTGCATGACCGGTGACATCTTCGCGGCCATGCGCTGCGAGTGCGGTGAGCAGCTGGACGCCGCGCTGAACACCATCGTGCGCGAAGGCAGCGGCATCCTGGTCTACCTGCGCGGCCACGAAGGCCGCGGCATCGGTCTGGTGGACAAGATCCGCACGCACGTCCTGCAGGACCAGGGCCTGGACACGCTGGACTCCGCGACGTCGCTGGGTCTTCCCGTGGACGTCCGGGACTACACGCCCGCCGCCCGTGTGCTGCGCCACCTCCGCGTGCAGTCCGTGCGGCTGATGTCCAACAACCCGGACAAGATCGCGGCGCTGGAGGAGAACGGCATCCCGGTCACGGCTCGGGTGCCGTCGCTGATGACGCCCAACCCGCACAACATCGCGTACCTGACGGCGAAGCGCGACCGGCTAGGCCACGACCTGCCGCAGGTCGACTCGTTCACGCTGCCGCACGCCCGTTGATTTCCCCGCACGCGCCGCTCAGAATGACTCGATGCTGGCGCTGCGAGCAGGGCGTGCGTTCGACGGTGAGCACTCCGTCGCCGGTCCCGTCACGGTCATCACCGAGAACGGCACGATCAAAGCTGTCGAGCAGGGCCACCCCGACGTTCCCGGTGCCGAGGTCGTCGATCTCGGCACCGCCACCGTCCTACCGGGACTGATCGACACCCACGTGCACCTCTGCGCGGACAGCGAGAACGGCGCGCTGGACCGGCTGCCCGGCTTCTCGCCCGAGCAGATCGACGCGGTGATCGAGGACAGCCTCGCGCGTCAGCTCAGGGCCGGCGTGACGACGGTCCGCGACCTGGGTGACCACCAGTGGTCGGTGATCGAGCAGCGCGGCCGGCACGTCCAGCGCGTCCTCGGCTCCGGCCCGCCCATCACCTGTCCCCGAGGCCATTGCTGGTCCATGGGCGGCGAGACCTCCGGCGACGACGCGTTGCGGCGAGCCGTGCGCGAGCGCGCCGAACGCAAGGTCGACATCGTGAAGATCATGGCCAGCGGCGGTTTCGCGACCCCTGGTACGAACGTGAGCGACTGCCAGTTCACCGAGCACGAGCTGCGCGTGGTGGTCGAGGAAGCCCACGCGCACGGCCTGCCGGTGACCGCCCACGCCCACAGCCTCGCTGCGGCACAACGAGCCGTGGCCGCGGGAGTGGACGGCATCGAACACCTCTCCTGCCTGACCGACCGGGGCATGCAGGTTCCTCCCGACCTGATGGACGCCCTGGCCGAGGCGGACATCGCGGTGTGCCACACCCTGGGCGTCACGCAGGAACCGCCGCCGTTCATCAAGGAGGCGTGGGAGAAGATCGGCATGAGCTACACCACCAAGGTCAGCATGGCCGGTCTGATGTACGACCACGGCGTGAAGACCGTGGCGGGCACCGATGGCGGTATCGGTGCGGGCAAACCGCACGGTGCTCTGCCTTTTTCGGTCGCCGATCTGGTCAAGGGCGGAGTGCCCAACGCGGGTGCGCTGGCCGCCGCGACGAGTCAGGCCGCGAAGGTGTGCGGTGTCACCAAAGGCGTGCTCAAGCCGGGGTGGGACGCGGACATCATCGCCGTGCGGGGAGATCCCATGCGCGACATCACGGCGCTCGGGAACGTGACAACCGTGGTGATCGGCGGTCAGATCGTGACGACGACCTTGCCGATGGACCGTCGCGAGTAGACGTGCTCGACGGCGTCGAGTGCCTCGGACAACGGGAAAGTGCGTTCCACCGCGGGTTTGACCTCGCCGGCCTCGATCAACACGCGGAGCTCGTCGAACACGTCGGCGCGTTCTGCCGACATGAGCATCACGAGCTTCTGCGACACGAACGGGTTCATCGCCGCCGCGCGCAACGCCCGTTCGAACCCGCCGGTGATCGCTCCCCCGGTCTCGGCACCGACCAGCACGATTGTTCCGCGCGGGGTGGCAGCCCTGCGCAGCCGGGACAACGGCCGGTTGCCGCCGCAGTCCAGGATGAGGTCGTACGCGCCGGTGAAGTCCCCGGCGGTGTAGTCGAAGACCTCGTCCGCAATCGACCGCACCATGCCCACCTTGCGCGTGCTGCACACACCGGTGACGTGTGCGCCAAGGGCTTTCGCGATCTGCACGCCGTACGACCCGACGCCGCCACCGGCTCCGAGCACCAGAACCCGTTGCCCCGGCTCGACGTCACGCAACCCCTGCAACGCGGTGCCTCCCGAGATCGGCACCGCGGCCGCGTCCGTGAAGGAGACGTTCCCGGGCTTGCGCGCGAGCCGGGAGACCGGCGCGACCGCGTACTCGGCGAACGACCCCTCGCACGTGCCGAACACCTCGTCGCCGACCGCGAACCCGGTGACACCGGGGCCCAATGCCGCGACCACACCGGAAACATCCCTGCCAGGCACGGGACATTTCGGCCCGCGGAGCCCGAAACCGAGGAACCGCAGGAGGTACGGCTTGCCGGAGAGCAGGTGCCAGGTGCCCATGTCGACCCCGGCCGCCCGCACCTCCAGCAGAACCTCACCCTGCCCGGGCACGGACACGTCCAGGTCACCGAGCACCGCCGATCCGTATCTTCGTTGCACGACAGCCTTCACAGCTCTTCCTCCTCCGGGTACTGGAACACGTCTTCGAGCGACACCTTGAACACGCGCGCGATCTTGAAGGCCACTTCCAGCGAGGGCGAGTACTTGCCCTGCTCGATGGCGATCAGCGTCTGCCGCGTCACGCCGACGGCCTTCGCGAGATCGGCTTGCTTCATCTCCTCGTGCGCGAATCGCAGCGCGCGGATGGAGTTCGTGACTTTCGTCGGCTTCACCGCATTCCCCGCCGGTACGCCGCGATCTTGGCGAGGGACCCGAGCAGCGCGGACAGCACGAAGCACAGGTAGAGCACGTTCGCGATCCAGAAGTACGGCGCCTCGACCATCGCGAGCGCCATCGCCGAGATGCCGCCGATCACGACGAACGACTGGCCGATGTGGTCGCCGAACCGGCCGATCTCGCGGTCCCGTTCGTCGGCCTGCAGGCCGTCGTCGCGCGCGGCGATGCCGAACCAGATCCCCGTCACGATGCCGAAGACGATCCCGAGCCCGATCGTCCACAGCAGCGCCCCGATGTACGGCGCTTCAGCCAGCGGCCGCCCATGTCTGCCGGTCAGCACGAGCAGGACATACACGGCATAACCGACCACGGCGGACGCCGCCAAGGCCCACGCCCGTTTCTCCTCAACCGCCACGTCCCACCCCTGATGTCAAAGAAACCTGACACGACCAAGGTAAAGTGAAGCAGACACCGTGTCAAACATCTTTGACTTGCACCCGGTCTTGATCGACGCGTCCGGATGGCGGTCGACTACCGCCGATTGGCCCCTATAGCGTGCGGCTCATGCTCCGTCCGATCCTTGTTGCGTGCGCGCTTGCCCTCACGGCGTGTGGTCAAGCCGGAGTGGCGGCTCCTTCCGCCACCACGAGCACGCAACCGACGTCCCCGTCGACTTCGCACACGCCCGCCGCGGCCGTCGCCACCCCTGAGGTGTGCGCGTTGCCCGACAGCGGTTTCGAGTGCGGGTTCCAGAAGCGCATCGTGGACGCGAAGGCCTACGCGGAGACGCGGCCGGGCACCGTCGGCATCGTGCTGCGCGACCGCAAGACCGGGGTGACGTGGCGCAACGACCACGCGGGCGACATGACCTGGACGGCCTCGACGATCAAGCTCGCGATGGTGGTGAACCTGCTGGAGCGCAACCGGTCCGGCAAGATCACGCTCACCTCCGACGACCGCCGGTTGATGACCGCGATGCTGCACAGCTCCGACGACAACGCCGCGGACTCGTTGTGGAAGAAGTACACCGGCACGACGTTCAACGCGGCGTTCCCGAAGTACGGAATGACCGATTTGGTGCCACAAAAGGGTTATTCGTCCACTTTTCCCTATTGGGGCTTCCAGAAGTGCACGACGAACGACCTCGACCGGTTGATCAACTACGTGCTGGACACCGTGCCCGCCGAGGACCGCGAGTACATCGTCGGGCAGATGCGGCAGGTCGGTCCCGAGCAGCAGTGGGGTGTCTGGGGACCGGACTCGGGCACGAAGAACGGCTGGTCGGAGGAAGACGGCGGCTGGGTGATGAACTCCGTCGGCTTCGTCGGGCAGGACGCGCGGTACACCGTTGCGATCATGAACAACCTCAGGGGCGAAGGCGGCTACGACGCCGGCCGGCAGACTGATACGGAGATCACCCGCATCCTTTTCCGCTGAACGTCAGAGGACTGTCAGACCCGGTTGCTAGCGTTGTCCCCGACCTGCTCGGAACTGGGGAAGGGGTCGATGGTGCCGGACCGGAGGGCACAGCTGGAGGAGAAGATCCGCGAGTTCCAGGAGCAGGCCGCCAGAGCGGGCCAGCTCAAGGACAAGATCTCGGAACTGCGCGGGCAGGCTCGCAGCGGCGACGGCTCGGTGATCGTCACGGTCGCGCCGTCCGGCGCGGTGCTGGGGTTGCAGCTCAGTCCCAACGCGATGAAGTACAGCCACACGCAGCTGCAGCAGGAGATCCTGGCGACGATCAGGGCTGCGACGCAGCAGGCCGCGCAGATGCTGCAGGAGACGGTCGTGCCGGTGCTCGGCGACCAGGCGGAGAAGTTCAAGGAGGCGTTCAACGCGCACGCCGGCGTGATGATGCCGGACGCGCCGCCTCAGAACGCGCCGCAGCAGCAGTTTTCGCCTCCGCCACCGCAGCAGCAGTATGCGCCGCCACCGCCGCAGCACCGGCCGCCGCCTGTGTCGCACCCCGCACCGGGGAACCGTCCGAGGCCGAGGCCGGTCTCAGACGATGACGACTTCGGCGGCAACTCGATCCTGAGGTGACTGGGGCATGACGGGTTTCAACGTGCAGGGCGGTGCCCTCACGGCGCACAGCAACGGTTCGAAGGAGGCCGCCGGCCACTTCGGACAGTTGGCGACACTGCTCGAACAGGCACGGGTGAGCGACGACTGCTTCGGCCCGCTCGGCGAGCTGATGGCGTACAAGTACTTCGAGGGCCTGCAGGAATGCCAGGAGATGGCCAACAAGGCCAAGGGCTTCCTGGAGGGCGTGGCCGAGCGCACGGAGGCGACGGCGCAGACGTACCGCGACGTCGAGGACGCGATCCACCAGGGGTTCCAGAAGCTCGGCTCCAGCGGTGGCCCGGGGACGCTGAACGATCTGAACAGCGCGGGCGACGCCGGGCGCAAGAGCGACTTCGAGCAGAACGCGGGCTACGGCAGCTCGTGGGTGAGCACCAGCGGTGACGTCTCGCGGGCCAGCAGCCCGCCGGACGTGGCGATCGCGGCCGTGAACTCGCGCATGGAGCAGCTGCAGCTCGTGACGAGCCCGGGCAAGTCGCTCATCGACAACGGTCTCGGCTTCCTGATCGGCATCGTGATCAGCCCGATCGTCGAGTTCGTGCTCGAACCCGCGATCGGCGACCCGGAGCAGATGCGCAGCACCGCCACGGGCTGGGGCAAGGTCGCGGACTGGGTGCAGCAGGCCGGCGAGCACGAGAAGACCCGCGCGTCCGCGATGGCACAGCCGTGGACCGGCGAGGCGGGCGACAAGTTCCGCCAGCAGATGGACGAGTTCGGTCTTGGCGCGGAGGCGTTCTCCAACGAGATCCGCGGCCTGCAGCAGATGCTGGATCTCGCCGCCGATCTCTTCGACGCGTTCGTCGAGATCTGCATCGACATCCTGCAGGAGCTCGTGATGGGCCTGATCATCGAGTGGCTGGCCGCGCTGGCCGCCTCGTGGATCACGGCCGGTGCCTCGATGGGCGCCGCGGGTGTCGCCACCACCGCCGAGGTCACCGGCACGATGGCGCGCCTCGGCATGAAGGTCAAGCAGCTGCTCGGCAAGCTCATGCCGTTGATCAAGAAGCTCGAGGAGATGCTGGTCAAGCTGCGCAAGGGCCCGTTGAAGAAGCTCGTCGAGAAGGCGGAGGACCTGCGCAACGGCAACAAGGCCGAGAAGTGGCTGATGCGCAAGGTCGACGGCAACCCGATGGCCAAGATCCTCACCAAGGCCAACACCAAGATCGACGACGGCGCCGAGGCCGCGACGATGGCGTCGAAGACGGGCAACCGCTTCGCCGAGCGGTTCGGTGTGAACGGTGAGGGTGCGGACTCGCTGACCACGAACCTCGCCGAAACGGGCCTGCGCATGGCGGGGATGAGCGGCACGGGCCACGTGCCGACGGCGATCAAGAACGGGGTCATGGAGAACGCGCCCGGCCTCGCGGTGGAGCAGGGCATCAAGTACGGCTACAACAAGGGTCAGGACCCGTCCTCAGACGACGAGCGTGCTGACGCCATGAACCGCGGATTCGAGTACGAGTGATCTTCTCGGCACCACTGGGCCCAGGCCACGTCGCCCGGCAGCACGTCTGCCGGGCCGGCGAGTCGCTGGTCTGGGCCATGTACCGGCAGACCTTCTACTACAACATCGACGGTCTCGACCAGCTCGGAGCACCGGGCCGCTCGCTGTTCGCACGCGGTGCGTCCGCTGTGGGCCGAGGAGTGGGCGAGTTCGCGCTGACCTTCATCGGCGGTGGCGGGGATTCGGCCGACGAGAAGCCGCCGGAGGCCGATCACCTGGTCTTCGGGCCTTCGGGTTCGTCGCTCGCGGCGCGTGCGGTGTCGGGGTTGTCGCCCGGCAAACGCCAGAACCGGTTGTGGGCCTTGACGTCCACTCGTCTGGTGATCGCCCATCGGGTCGTGGTGGAGCAGACTCCCGCGGAACCGGAGCCGAAATCGTTCCTGGGCAAGGCGATCGGGTTCGGCAAGGACATCGGCAAGATCCTCCTGGACAACCGCCTCACTTTCGGCGAGCACGTGGAGGGTGAGCCGGTCGCCGTGCCGGACTACCAGGTGAGCGTGGAGATTCCGCGCGCCCAGATCGCCGATGTGCAGTCGTCCGGCTCCTCTCTGCGGGTGGTGCTGGTGGACGGCTCGGGCTTCGAGTTCCTGCTGAAGCCCAAGGTTCCGGCGCAGAACAAGATCGTCGCGAAGGAGCTGACCAAGCACTGGCTACGTCGCGGCGAGAACCTGGTGCTGGGCCTGCCACCGGTCTTCGGGCACGTCGGCGGTGTCGTCGGCGGCTCGCTGCACGTGCCGTGGAGTCCGGTGGGCGCAATGCCTCCGCTCACCCTCGACAAGCTGCGCTGGCCACTCCCCGCGCCGCCATCACCGCCGGACTGGGTCGACGACCCGACCCTCGGCTACTGGGTCGAGGCGCCAGGCGCGTCCTCCACGGCCGTGCAGCTCGCCGACCACTTCGCCTTCAGCCGCGGCAACGGGCGGCTGGCGGTGAGCGACCAGCGCGTGGCCGTGGTCTACCCGACGCATCTGTTCGAGGCCAAGCCGTCCAGCGTCTTCACGACGTTCGCGGAGATCCCGCGCAATGCCGTGCGACTGGAAACCCCTTACGTGGGCGCGAGTTTGCCCGTGCAGCCGATCGTGCGCCTGGCGTTCGCGGACGGGTCACGTTTGGACCTGCGTCAACCCTGAGCCCGGTCAGCGCGCGAGGTCAGGCACCTGGGCGATGAGATCCTCCGGCGCCGACAACCGCCACGCCTCGAACACCAGCTCCGCGAGCTCGTCCGCGTCGATGCCCTCCAGGTACACCACGACCCAGCCGAAGCCACCCGCGGTGAACTGCACCTCGAAGACGTCCGGCCGTTCGGCGACGAGCGCGAGCTGCTCGGACAGCGTCTGCTTCAGCCCGACGGTCTGCGTGCGCGGCCAGAAGTACGCGAACACCTTGCCCCGCACCTTCAAGGTGTCGTACGAGCTTCCGGACGTCCGCTTCACCTCGGCGAGCGCGTCCACGATCTTGCGGAGCTGCTTCTCCGATGTCGCCACTGCCGACCCCCAAAGCCGAAGGGCAGCAGTATAAGTCCGCTCAGCGCCGCGGTTTGATCAACCGTGGCACCGCGGCGACAACGCAGTGCCGTTGCGTGGCCAGGTGCGCCGCATCCGTGACGATCGGCCCGGCCGCGGGCGAGGCATCGCCCCACGCGCTCGCCGGCGACAGCACCGGCGTGAGCGATTCCCACGGCCGCAACCCGGCGTCGACCACCGCGTTCGCGTGCGCCTCGGCCAACGCGTTGAGCTTGACCGTCGTCGCCTCGGCCGAGATCGAGTTGATGACGGCGTGGCCGGCGGACTGGCCGATCGACGACCTCACGGCAGACGAGTCGTGGCCCGTGTGCACCTCATCGAGGCGTTCGACCGCGCCGGAGTCAGCGAACTGGTTGATCCGCTAAGACCGTCGTCGGTGTGACGCGGCTGCGTTGAGTCAGCACCACGCAGACGAGCACGACCGCGGCGGTGGCGAGGGCGGGCCAGCCGACCGGTTCGCCCAGCACCAGCGCCGACCAGATCAGGGTGAGAACCGGTTGGGCCAGCTGGATTTGGCCGATCTTGGCGACCCCGCCCGCGGCCAGACCCGCGTACCAGGCGAAGAAGCCCAGGAACATCGAGATCAGGGCCACGTAAGCGAAACTGAGCCAGACAACGGTATCAGCGCGCGAGAAGTCCGCCGTGTACAAGGAAACCGGCAGAGTTACCGGCAACGAGACCACCAGGGCCCAGCAGATCGTGCGGGCGCCGCCGAGCTCGCGGGAGAGGGCGCCTCCCTCGGCATAACCCAAGCCGCACAACACAACCGCGATCAGCAAGTACGCATCGGCAACACCGAGCGAACCCGAGAAGCCGCCGCCGGTAGCCACGAACGCCAGCACCGCGAGCAGGCCCGCGCCGCTCGACAACCAGAACACCAACGGCGGCCGTTCGGAGGCGCGCAGAACCGCCCAGATCGCGGTGGACATCGGCAGCACGGCGATCACCACGGCGCCGTGGGCCGAGGTTTGGGTGGTCAAGGCCAACGAGGTGAACAGCGGGAAGCCGACCACGATGCCGAGAGCGACGACGACCAGGCGGCGGATCTGCGTTACGGACGGGAGCGGGGCGCGCGATAACGCCAGGTACCCAACCGCAAGGACACCGGCGACCAAGGCACGGCCGAAAGCGACGAACCACGGGTCGAGCCCGAGTACTGCCAGGCGGGTTGCCGGCAGCGAGAAGCTGAAGCCCAGCACACCCAAAGCGCCGAGTGTTACCCCTGCGGGCGCGATAACGTTACTCTTGGCTCTCATGAATGAGGATAACGCAGCCGTCCGCGTTATCGAGGACCTGAGAGCGGCGGCACAGGCCGGGCGCGCGGGCGATCGGATGCCGTCGGTGCGGGAGCTGATGACGAAGCACCGCGCCTCGCCCGCGACCGTGCAGCAGGCGATCCAGCACCTCACCGCGGAAGGGCTCGTCGAGGTCCGGCCGGGTCGAGGCAGCTACATCGCCCGACGAGCCACGCCGAAAAGCCAGGACCTGTCGTGGCAGGCGGTCGCGCTCGGCGAGGGCCGGCCGGGCGAGGACCTCGTGGCCAACCTCGTCGCGGTGCCGAAGCCCGAGGTCATCCCCCTGTCCAGCGGGTATCTCGACCCCGATCTGCAGCCGATGGACGCGCTCGGCGCCGCGCTCACCAGGGCGGCGCGCAGGCCCGCGTCGTGGGGACGGGTGCCGGTCGAGGGCAAGGAGGAGCTGCGCGCCTGGTTCGCGAAGGAGGCGGGCGGCGAGCTCAGGGCCGGCGACATGACGGTGTGCGCGGGCGCCCAGGAAGCGCTCGCGACGGTGTTCAGAGGGCTCGCCGAGAGAGGCGACGCGGTGCTCGTCGAGGCGCCGACGTACCTCGGCGCGATCGCGGCGGCGAGAGATGCCGGGCTCAAGGTCGTTCCGGTGCCGGCGGACGACCACGGAGTCAGGCCGGACCTGCTCAGAGCCGCGTTCGAGCACACCAGAGCGAAGCTCTTCTACTGCCAGCCGCTGCACGCGAACCCGCACGGCGCCGTCCTCGCCGAAGAGCGGCGGCCCGAGGTCATGGAGATCGTCCGCACGGCGGGCGCGTTCCTGGTCGAGGACGACTGGGCGCGCGGCTTCACGATCGACGGCACCGCGCCACCCACGCTGGCCTCGCAGGACACCGACGGGCACGTCGTCTACGTGCGGTCGCTGACCAAGGTGGCCGCGCCGGGGCTGCGCGTCGCCGTGATCGGGGCGCGCGGGCCGGCGGGCATCCGGCTCAAGAACACCCGGTCGCGGCAGGACCTCTACGTGGCCGGGCCGTTGCAGGAGGCGGCGATCGACTTCGTGACGTCGCCGGTGTGGCGGCGGCACCTCCGCACGCTGCAGCAGTCCCTCAGGACCAGGCGCGACGCTCTGCGCCGCGAGGTCCGCGAGCACCTGCCGGAGTTCGAGGTGGCGCGGTCGTCCGGCGGGCTGCACCTGTGGGCGAGGCTGCCGGACGGCGTGGACGACCTGGAGCTGACGGCGGCCGCGGCGGCGCGCGACGTCGTGGTGTTCCCCGGCAGGCCGTGGTTCGCCGCTGAACCGCAGGGCTGTTTTCTCCGTTTGACCTACGGCGGAGCACCTGAACACGTGCTCGCCGAGGGCGTGCGGCGGTTGGCCGACGCCGTGGCCGCCACGAGGCGATGACCTGGTCGAGTGAATTGCATCGTTCGTTAACTTGACTCACTCCAGAAAAGACGGCAGGGTAGCTCCCGTGCCCACGGCTTCCGACTTCGAGCGCTTGTTGCGAGGGGTGTCACTTCGGGTGACGGCTCCGCGGATAGCTGTGCTGTCCGCGGTGCACGAACACCCGCACGCCGACACGGACTCGATCATCGGTGTCGTGCGTCAGAACCTCGGCGCGGTCTCTCACCAGGCCGTGTACGACGTGCTCCGCGCGTTGACCGGAGCCGGCCTGTTGCGACGCATCGAACCCCAGGGGTCGGTGGCGCGTTATGAGGCGCGCGTCGGGGACAACCACCACCATGTCGTGTGCAGATCCTGCGGTGCGATCGCCGACGTCGACTGTGCGACCGGCGCCGCGCCCTGCCTGGACGCATCCGACGACCACGGGTTCGTCATCGACGAGGCCGAGGTCATCTACTGGGGCACCTGCCCCGAGTGCACGACCGCCGCGAAAAGTTCCTGAACACCCGGAAGGATTCCCGTGTCCGACAGCACTGACGCCAAGCTGAGCGAGCTGAACGTGGAGGAGGCAGGCGGCTGCCCGGTCGCGCACGGGCGACTCAGCCACCCCACCGAGGGCGGCGGCAACCGCGACTGGTGGCCCAAGCAGCTCAACCTCCGGATCCTCCGCAAGCACCCCGTCCAGGCCAACCCCATGGGCGGCGAGTTCGACTACGGCAAGGAGTTCCTGACCGTCGACCTCGACGAGCTGGCGCGCGACGTCGACGCCGTGCTGACCGAGTCGAAGGACTGGTGGCCGGCGGACTTCGGGCACTACGGCCCGTTCATGATCCGCATGGCGTGGCACAGCGCGGGCACCTACCGCACCCACGACGGCCGCGGTGGCGCCGGTGCGGGCATGCAGCGCTTCGCCCCGCTGAACAGCTGGCCGGACAACGGCAACCTGGACCGTCCCGGAGATCGCTGCCGCTGTCGCGTCCCAGGTGAGTTTGGCCCGCTGCTTGCACGCGCTGGCGAAGCTCCACCACGCGGGTCATCT
>NZ_JBEXPJ010000186.1:0-16869 GCF_040611995.1 Lentzea sp. NPDC006480 | reverse complement strand
GGTCCGCGCCGCAGGAGGCGGCGCTCGACGGCGCCGACCTGTGGGGTACCGAGCCGGAGCGCCGCTGGGGCGTGGTGCACCAGGCCACCGGCATGGTGTCGGTGCAGCTGGACACCGATCTCGGTGAGGCGTTCCTGAGGTTGCGGGCGCACGCGTACCTCACCGGCCTGCGTTTGTCGGAGGTAGCGGCCGACGTGGTCGCGCGCAGACTGAGATTCACCCCGGATACCAACCATGAGAAACAGAGGTGAGTCACGTGTTGGACCGGCGGATCACTCAGACCTTCGTCGAGCTGGCGGACACGCTCGTGCTGCGGTTCGACGCCATCGACTTCCTGCACACCCTGACCGAACGCTGCGTCGAGCTGCTCGAGGTGGACGCGGTCGGAATCCTGCTGGCGGACCAGCGAGGTGCGCTGAACCTCGTGGCCGCGTCCACCGAACAGGCCCGGATGCTGGAGCTGTTCCAGTTGCAGGACGAGGAGGGACCCTGCCTGGACTGCTTCCGCACCGGGCAGCCCGTGGCGTGCGCCGATCTGGGCCAGGAGCCGCAGCGCTGGCCCCGGTTCACGGTCGCGGCACGCGAACAGGGGTTCTCGGCCGTTCACGCGGTGCCGATGCGACTGCGCGAGCAGATCGTCGGCGCGATGAACCTGTTCCGGTCCTCGCCCGGCGCCATCCCGGTGGATGCCGTCGAGCTGGCCCAGTCCTTCGCCAACGTGGCGACGATCAGCATCCTGCAGGTCCGGGCGCTCCGGCACAGCGAGATGGTCACCGAACAGCTGCAGAACGCGCTCAACAGCCGCATCGTCATCGAGCAGGCCAAGGGCATCCTGACCGAACGTCTGCAGATCGATGTCGCGGACGCGTTCTCCCTGATGCGGACCTACGCCCGCAACAGCAACCAGCTCCTGTCGGACGTCGCGCAGCAGGTGATCACGCGATCGCCGGAGATCACCGAGCTGATGGGGGACAGCGGGCCCCGGCGCCCGTAAAGGCGCCGCACAGTGCACCGGCGTGAGTTCGACGGTGCCGGGAGCACTTCGCGCGTCAGCAGCCGGACTGGCGCTGTCCTCGGTCTTGCCCGGAGACGGTCGCCGGACGACCGGAACGGCAGTGATGGGCACGATGCCGAACCAGCGCGCCTGCAAGGTTCCTGGGATGGAGAACGGCGCACCCAGCCGGACAGCGGTCGGCACCGCGTACGCCCGCGCCGACCACCAGATCGCTGACCGCCCACAGATCTTCACGGAATGCTCGGTGACCGACGGCTGGTGGTAGATCCGCTCGGCCACACGACCGTCCACTCCAGACCTCTGGTCCCACCTGCGTCCGCCGCGGTGCCCGCCGCGGTCCGATCGACGTCGCGGCGCGGCTGAGCCGGCTCTTCCGCCTGACTCGACACTCCACAGAGGACTGGAACCCGAATGCTCGAAACGTCAGAAGACTCATCAGCCATCGCCGGTCGTCCGCACCTGATCGACACGTCCGGCGAGCGCGACCTGCCCGCCGCACTGGCAGGGTCCGCAACGAGCTGATCCGGCGGCTCGACGTGGCCAGGTCGCGCCCTGACTCACGCGACAACCGCACACCGCGGCTGGTGCCCCGATTGCCCGAACGCGAATAGGCCGACGCGACCGGCACCTACGGTTACGTAGGCGTAGGTTAGGTGGCGGAAGGGGGCTATCTGGAGGGACGGGTATGACGACGACCGAACAGCTGACCGAGTGCGACGTCGACGAGTTAGGCCGCGAGCTGGACCAGATCCGCGACGAGGTGATGGCCACCCGCGGTGAAAGCGACGCCCGGTACATCCGGCAGGTGATCGCAGTCCAGCGTGGCCTGGAGGCAGGCGGCCGGGCGCTGTTGCTGGTCTCGATCCTGCCGCCCGCGTGGCTCGCGGGCACCACCGCGCTGGCCACCGCCAAGATCCTCGAGAACATGGAGATCGGCCACAACGTCCTGCACGGTCAGTGGGACTGGATGTGCGATCCCAAGATCCACTCCGCCACCTGGGAATGGGACTTCGCCACCCCGGCGGAGGCGTGGAAGCACTCGCACAACTTCGTGCACCACACCTACACCAACGTGCTCGGCAAGGATCGCGACATCGGTTACAGCGCGCTGCGCATCCACCCGGAGCAGCCGTGGCATCCCGTCTACCTGGCGCAGCCGTTCTACAACCTGGCACTCGCGATGTTCTTCGAGTGGGGCATCACGATCTACGACGTGGAGCTCGAACGTGTGTTGCGCGGCGAGAAGAGCTGGCGCGAGGCGCTGACCCAGCTGCGCGGTGTCCTCGGCAAGGCCGGTCGTCAGGTGGTCAAGGACTACGTCGCGTTCCCGCTGCTGTCAGGCCCGTCGTTCCTGCCGACCTTGCTCGCCAACCTGACCGCGAACGTGATCCGCAACGTCTGGACGCACACGATCATCTTCTGCGGCCACTTCCCCGACGGCACAGTGGTTTTCACCGAGGACCAGCTGGACGGCGAAACCCGCGGCGAGTGGTACCTGCGCCAGCTCTCGGGTTCGGCGAACCTCGAAGGCGGCACGCTGTTCCACATCATGACCGGCAACCTCAGCCACCAGATCGAACACCACCTCTTCCCGGACCTGCCGAGCAACCGGTATGCGGAGATCGCCCCGAAAGTCCGCGCACTCTGCGAACGCTTCGGCCTGCCCTACAACACCGGGCCGTTGCTGCAACAGACCGCCAGCGTGTGGAAGCGCGTGCTGAGGCTCGCTCTCCCCGGCCGGAGTTGAACGTTTCAGAACGAGGTGGCGCTTTTCCTCGCGCACCGGCGTAGTGTCCTGACCAGTGCCCTGGACCCCGGTGTGACGGTGGTGACGCCGGGGCTTCTTCTTGTCCTGAAAGGACTGTGCGCCGAGCGAGATCACCCGAGGCGTACCGATCCTCCAGGAGGACGAGATGACGACGGCAACAGCGGGTTATCCGCTGAGCGTGCACGCGACGCTGGACCCCGCACTCAGCCGCTGGCTGTGGCTGGTGAAGTGGTTCCTGGCGATCCCGCACTACGTGGTGCTCGCGTTCCTGTGGCTCGCGTTCTTCGCCGTGAGCGTGGTGGCCTTCTTCTCGATCCTGTTCACCGGACGCTATCCACGCGGCCTGTTCGACTTCAACGTCGGAGTGCTGCGCTGGACGTGGCGCGTCGCCTACTACACCTACGGAGCACTGGCCACCGACAGGTACCCGCCGTTCAGCCTCGGAGCCGAGCCCGGCTACCCGGCAACGCTGGACGTCGCCTACCCCGCACACCTCTCCCGCGGACTGGTCCTGGTCAAGTGGTGGCTGCTCGCGATTCCGCACTACGCGATCGTGGGCTTCTTCCTCGGCGGCGGCAGTTACGCCGCGTACGAGGCGGGCCAGCGCGTCTACAACTCCGGGGGCGGCCTGATCAGCCTGATCGCGTTGTTCGCGGGGGTCGCGCTGCTGTTCACCGGCCGCTACCCGCAGGGACTGTTCGACTTCCTGCTGGGCATGGACCGGTGGGCGCTGCGGGTCGCCGCCTACGCGGGGCTGATGACCGACACCTATCCGCCGTTCCGCCTGGACGCCGGCGGCGACGAGCCCGCCCGCCTCACCCCTCACGAGTGAGTTGTTCGTCCAGGGTGACCGCGGCGTCGATGAGGGCGAGGTGGGTGAACGCCTGCGGGAAGTTGCCCAGCTGTTCGCCGGTCACCGCGATTTCCTCGGCGTAGAGCCCGACGTGGTTGCCGTAGGTCAGCATCTTCTCGAACACCAGCCGTGCCTTGCGGACCTGCCCGGACAACGTCAGCGCGGTCACGTAGTTGAAGGTGCACAACGAGAACGAGCCCTCGGAGCCGCGCAGCCCGTCGGGTGCCGCCTCGGTGTCGTAGCGCCGCACGAGGCTGTCGCTGACCAGCGACTCCATCGCGTCTAGAGCGTCGAGCCACACCGGGTCGCGCGGCGCCAGGAACCCCACCTGTGCCATGCGCATCAGCGACGCGTCGAGGACCTGCGAGTCGTACCGCTGCACGAACGCTCCGGTGCGGTGATCCCATCCCTGCTCCCACACCTGGCCGTAGATGCGGTCGCGTTGCGAGCGCCAGCGTTGCAGTGGCGCGGGTTTGCCCTCGCTCTCGGCGATGCGGATGGCCCGGTCGAACGCGACCCAGCTCATCACCCGGCCGTAGGTGAAGTCCGCGCGTCCGGCCCGCGTCTCCCAGATTCCCTCCTCCGGCTGGTTCCAGTTCTCCGCCAGCCAGTCCAGCAGTTCGACGACCGCGTGCCAGCCGCGGTGGCCGACGCGCACGCCGTGCACGTGGGCGGCGTACACGCTGTCCAGCAGCTCGCCGTAGATGTCGAGCTGCAACTGGCCGGCCGCGTCGTTGCCCACTCGCACGGGGGACGAGCCCCGATGGCCCTCCCAGTGGTCGAGGACGTGCTCGGTGAGGTCGGCCGATCCGTCGACCGCGTACATCACTCGCAGCGGCTCACCTTCCACGAACCGTTCGGTGAGCCAACGGCCGAATGATGCCGCCTCGTCGGTGAATCCCAGGCGCAGCAACGAACCGACGGCGAACGAGGCGTCCCTGATCCAGGTGTAGCGGTAGTCCCAGTTGCGCTCGCCACCGAGCTGTTCGGGCAGTCCGGCCGTCGGGGCGGCGACGATCGCCCCGGTCGGTGCGTAGGTGAGCAGCTTCAGGGTGATGGCCGAACGGTCGACCGCTTCCCGCCACCGGCCGCGGTAGGCGCCGCGGGCCAGCCAGTCGTGCCAGAAGCCCACGGTCTGCTCGAACAACGACTCCGCCTCGGTCGCGGCGACGGCGCGCGGCGGTCCGTCCACACCGGACTCCAGCACGATGCCGCGGGTTTGCCCCTCCTCCATGGCGATCGTCGCGCGCAGGTCGCCGCCGTCGGTGATGTGCCCGGACACCAGGCGGGCGTCGCCCGGTTCGCGCACGGCGTGCAGCACCACGCCGAACCGGCCGCACGCGAAGACCACTCCGTCGTCGGTGAGATGCGTCCGGTGCACGCGGCGGCCGTAGTCGAAGCGCGGAGCCACGTCGAGCTCGAACGTGATCCGGCCCCGGACGCACCGCACCAGCCGCACGAGCCGGTGCCGGTCGGCCGGGTCGTCGTCCGGCAGCACGGGCATGAAGTCGACGACCTCCCCGGTGCCGTCCTCGGTCATGAACCGGGTGATGAGCACCGCGGTGTCCGGGAAGTACAGCTGCTTTCCCGCGCCGGTGAAGCCGGCGGGCCGGATGCGGCAGAACCCGCCCCGCTCGCGGTCCAGCAGTGACGCGAACATCGACGGCGAGTCGAACCGCGGGCAGCAGAACCAGTCCACGGTGCCATCGGTCGACACCAGCGCGGTGGTCTGAAGGTCGCCGATCAGCCCGTGATCGGCGATCGGCGCGTACGGGGGCGTGGTCATCGGCACCTCTTGGTCTCCTCGGAGGGAATTCGCTTGCGGGCAAGGAATTCGTCACAGTCCACTCTGGACTTGGATGCGCCCGGACCGCGCCGCCTGCGCCAACAGCCGGTAGTCCTGCTCGTTGCGATCCGCGTAGCTTTCGGCGAACTCGACGAGCGCGACGTCGAACGCCTTGCTGTCGCCGAGATACGCGGCCATCGCGATCCGGTCACCGGTGCGCGCGTGCGCTCTGGCCAGCGTCCACCCGCACAGCGCGCCGTACAGCCGCAGGCCGGCCGCGTCCATGGTCTCGACCGAGGCCGAGCCCTTCCAGTCACGCAACTGCCGGACGTAGAAGTCCCTGGTGAGTCCGTCGATGCCCACGGCGGTCCGCCAGCCGAGGAAGATGTCGCCGGTGGCCTGCATCAGCCGCTGTCCGGCCACGACCCGCTCGCCCTCGCTGCCGTGGTTCGCGCGCGGGGGATCGGGCAGATGGTCCGCGAGAACCGATCGCGACGCCTCCTTCACCTGCAGCAGCAACGGATCGTTCTCGTCACGCCCGTACAGCAGCACGATCCAGCACCGGGTGCCGACACTGCCGACCCCGACGACCTTGCGCGCCATGTCGACGAACCGGAACCCGCTCATCAGATGACGCCGATCGGCGGACAGGGTGGTGGCGTAGCCGGCGAGCAGGTCCTGGATCAGGAACTCCAGGTCCGCGCGGTCCGCGTCGGGCATCAGGTGGCCGACCGGCACGAGCAGCGGGGGATCGGCGGTGATGCGGCGGCATCCGTCGACGACGGAGGTCAGCTTGCGGTAGGCCTGCAGGCTGTCGCGCGCACGGGTACCGTGCGCGGCCCGGCACCCGTGACCTGCCGCTGCGACCGCTCAGCCCGCGATGCGGCGGATCACCGAGATCGGGCCGATCGAGTCGATGTCCGCGATCTTCACCGGCACACCCTCGGTCGACGCGTGCACGGCGCGGATGCCGTCGATCGCCAAGGCCACGTGCGACTGGCTCGAGTAGTAGACCAGGATGTCGCCGGCCTGGACCTCGCTGCGGCTCACCGAACGACCGGCGGCCGCCTGCGCGTAGCTGGTGCGGCCGATGGTCACACCCGCCGAGGCGTACGCCTTCTGGATCAGGGAGGAGCAGTCCCACGCGTCCGGGCCGTTGGCGCCGTAGACGTAGGGGTCTCCACGCTGGGCCAGCGCGAACGACACGGCCTGGCCCGCGGCGCCCGGCGGCACCGAGATGTTCGACATGTCGCCGTTGTTCGCCAGCTGGTTGCGAACGGACTGGCTGAGCGACTGGTACTGCGACTTGGCCTCGGCGAGCTGCTTGTCGAGGTCGGCCTTCTTCTGCTCGATCTCGCCGAGCAGCTTCTTCGACGCCTCGGTGGCGTCGTTGGCCGTCTTCGTCGCGGCGTCCGCGGCGTTGACGGCGTCCGTCAGGGCCTTCAGCGCCTCCGCGTTGTCCGCCGCGAGGATGTTGATGGCCGACATGCGGTTGAGGAAGTCCTGCTGCGAGTCGCTCACGAGCAGCGCGGAGATCTGGTTGAAGCGCGCGCCCTCGAACGTGGACTCGGTGAGGACGTCGACGTGTCCGCGGAGGGACTCCTCGGCCTTCTGGGCGTTCGCGAGATCGCCCTTGGCCTTGTCCAGTTCACCCTGCTTGGCCGCGAGGTCGTCCTTGGCCTTCAGGTGGTCCTGGTTGAGCTGAGAGGCCTTCTCGGACAGCTCGTTGTACTTCTTGAGCGCGTCCGCGGGGGAAGGCTGTGCGGTGGCCGGCGCCGCGGGGAGGGCTGCTGCGACGACCGCTGCGGTCGCCACGAGTGCTCCACGCACGGTGCGGCGTGAGGGGTGCGACAGCACGTCGCGGGTCCTCCTTTGTCATGGCAGCCGCCTCGCGAGAACTACTGCGCGTGAGGCGGCAACCTTGGCGTATGCCCCGAGTGGGTTAACTGCTGGGCCGAAGGTCTCGGACAGGTTACGGAACGACCCGGTGTCCGTCTACCGCAGGGCCCTCAACAGTTCACCGACTCGCACGCTCTCACAGTCGTCTACGTCGGTTTATCGCGGGGTGGGAGAGAAGCGTCACCCGACGACCCGGCGAATCACCGAAATGGGGCCGATCGAGTCGATGTTCGCGATTTTCACCGGCACACCCTCGGTCGACGCGTGCACCGCGTTAACGCTGTCCACCGCCATGGCCACATGCGACTGACCTGCGTAGTAAATGATGAGATCGCCCGGCGCGACCTGTGCGCGCGTCACGCCGCGGCCGATCTTCGCCTGGTCGTAGGTGACGCGGGGGATCGTGACACCGGCGGCCCGGTACGAGGCCTGCATCAGCGACGAGCAGTCCCACGAACCCGGCCCGTTCGAGCCGAACACGTACGGCTTGCCCTGCTGGCTCAGCGCGAAGCTCAGCGCCGCACCGGCCGCACCCGCCGGCACCGGCACGTTCACCACCGGGCCGGGAGCCGCCAGCGTCTGCTTCTGCGGCGCGGAGAGCGACTGGTACTTGGTCCGCGCGGCCGTGACCTGCTGGTCCATCGCGGTCTTGCGGGTGGAGACGTCCGCGGCGAACTTCTCCGCGGCGGCCGCGGCCTTCGTGGCGTCGTTGCGCGCCACGGTCGCCGCGTTGATCTTGGCGGTCATCCGCGACACGGCCTCGTTCTGGTCGGCGGCGATCATGTTCATCGCCGACATCCGCTCCAGGAAGTCCTGCTGGGACGTCGAGGTCAGGAACGCCGAAAGATTGTTGAGCCGCGCGCCCTCGAACGACGCCGTGGTCAGCACGTCGACCTGGCCGCGGTACTGCTCGGACTCGGCCAGCGCCTTCTTCTCCGCCTCGGTGGCGGCACCCACGATCGTGTTCGCCCTGGCCAGGTCGCTCTGGGCCTTGAGGTGGTCCTGGGTGAGCTTCTCGGCCTCCTGCGTGAGGTCGGTGTAGGCCTTCAGCGCGTCGTTGGCGGGCTGGGCGTGCGCCGAGGGCATCGACACCACCGTCGCGGCGATCACAGCGGCCAGAGCGGTCGTCCTTGCAGCACGTCGGCCGGGCACGCGGCCTCCTCAGCAGTCGGGAATCGGACTTCTGAGGAGGCGTACGGCCGAACGGACGCCGGGGTTCACTTCCCGGGCAGGTCGATCACGTCGCCGTTACCGCAGTTTGTTTCGAGCGTGGCTCCCACTCCCAAAGGGCCCACCCCCTGCTTGGAACGTACGCGGGGCCCTTTCGTCCTCTTCTACAGGACGAAAGCTCCCCGCGTACTTTGACGGAGGCTTAGGTTCGTCAATGGACGAATTATTTGTTGCGTGCGCGCGAGGGGGCCGTTCGCGCGCTGGGCGACGCGGTGAATGAGTACGCGGGGAGCTTTCGTACTGCAGGAGAGGACGAAAGGGCCCCGCGTGCGGTCCGCGATCAGGCGGCTCGGCGTGCCTCGATCGAGGCACGGCAGGCGGCGATCAGCCGGTTGGTGGCGGCGCTGCCCCCGCACCCACAGCGGGGGCAGCGCATCGCGACATCGCCGGAGAGTTCGTCGACCACCACGCCCAGCTCGGCGTCGCAGCCTCGGCACCAGCGGTGTCGCGTGACCGGGTTGACATGCACGGGAGACGCCACGCACTGGTGGATCCAGCGACCGTGCACATGGCAGGTCAGGCGGTCGTCGGGCGCCAGCACGCCGTCGTCCTCGGCGAGGTCTTCCTCGACCAGCGTGGCGATGAGATTGGCGATCATGGCGTCCTCCCGATCCGATACCTGCCTCTGCTAGGACGTCGAAGGAGCCAGCTCCGAATCGACACGCGACGCCAGCTTCTTCAGCGCCCACGCACATCCGAGCCCCAACGACGTGAGAGCGAGCCATGGCATCCATGGCACACCCGCGCGCGCAGCGGAGTCGAACGCAATTCCGGTGAGCAGATTCCCGAGCAGGATCCCGACGCCCACGACCGTGTTGTAGAGGCCGTAGTGCGTGGCCACGAGCCGGTCACCGGACAGCGAGACGATCTTGTCCATCTCGAACGGGAACACCACCATCGTTCCCATGGCGAGCAGCGCGGCGCACAGGATCAGCCCGCCCCAGCCGCCGAAAACCGCCGGCAGGAACGCCAGGCCGAGCACCGCCATGCCGAGCGTCAACGACCGGGAAGGCCCGAACCGCCTGCGCGCCCACGCCGTGACCCGCATCTGGCCGACGACCGCCAGCACCCCGGACACGGCGAACAACACCGCCGTCAGCACCGTCGAGCCCGAAGCCAGCGGCAGCGCCAGGTAGACCTGGAACGACAGCACGTACGACCCGGTCATCGCCAGCGCGAACAGCACGAACCGCCGGTTCCCGGCCACCACCCGCCAGTCCGCGAGCACCGAGTTCCCGGAAGCCTGACCAGCACGCGCGGGCAGCGACCGCCACTGCAACACGGTCAGCACCAGGAACACCCCGGCCGCCACCAGACACGTCAGCCGGAAGTCCACCGCGGTCAGTGCGAGCCCGATCAACGGCCCCACCAGGATTCCGGTCTGGTAGAAGACGTTGAACAACGCGAACGCCTCCACGCGCCGAGGCCCGGCATCAGCTGCCACGTACGCGCGCACGGCCGGGTTGAACAACGCCCCGGCGAACCCGGTTGCGGCAGAAGCGATCACGAGCGCCGGCAACCCGTCCACGAGCCCGAGCAGCGCGAACCCGCCAGTCCGAAGTGCACACCCGGCGACGATCAACGGCTTGTACCCCAAGCGATCCGCCAAGGTACCGCCGATCAGGAACATGCCCTGCTGCGCGAAGTTCCGCACTCCCAGGACAAGCCCGACGGCCCACCCCGCCAAGGCGAGCGTCACGGACAGATGCGACGCGAGGTACGGCATCAACATGTAGAAGCCGACGTTGATGCTGAACTGGTTGAGCAGCAACAACTGCACGCTTCGGTCGAACGAGCGGAACTGCGTGATCACGCCGTCACCGCCAACGGGTCCACAACGGACCGGCACATCGTCCACGACAACACTTCCCGCTCTCCCAAGGAAGAGATCTCCAGCGGATCCGCGGCGGGCACCACGTCCAGCAAGCCGTGGGCAGCGCAGTACTCGTCGCTGAACACCGTGTCGAAGTACCGCTGCGGCCCGTCGGGGAACACAGCCGCGATCCGAGTCCCGGCAGGAGAAGTACGAGCTAACCAGGACGCCACCAACGCCACGGCTCCGACGCTCCAGCCACCGCTCGCGTAGTGCCGTGAAGCCAGCGCCCGGCACGCCCACACGGCCTCGCCGGGATTCACCCAGTGCACCTGTGAGAAGGCCGGGTAGTCGACGTTGCGCGGGAAGATGCTCGACCCGAGCCCGCGCATGAGCCGGGTCCGCGCCGGCTGGCCGAAGATCGTCGACCCGATGGCGTCGACCCCGACCAGCCGCAACGACGGAAAGTGCTGCCGCAGCACCGAAGCCACCCCGGCCGAGTGACCACCGGTGCCCACCGCGCACACCAGCACGTCGACGTGGCCGAGCTGTGCGGCCAGCTCGTGAGCGAGAGGCGCGTACCCGGCCACGTTGTCCGGGTTGTGGTACTGGTCGGGGCAGTAGGCACCGGGCAACGACGACAGCAGCTCGGCCACCCGAGACCGCCGCGCCTCCTGCCAGCCACCGGTCGGATGCGGACTCTCGACCACATCCACGACAGCGCCGTACGCCCGCAGCATTCGCCGGATGATCGGTTCGAGACCGGGATCGGTCACCAGGGTCACCGGAATGCCGTGGACGACCCCGGCGAGCGCCAGCCCGAGGCCCAGAGTGCCGCTGGTCGACTCGACGATGTGGCCGTCCCGGCGAAGATCACCGCGTGCCAGCGCGCGGCCGATCATGTGCAGGGCGGCGCGGTCCTTCATGCCACCGCCGGGGTTGGCGGATTCCAGCTTCGCCCAGAAGCCGGTGGAAGAGGCACGGGAGAGCTCGTCGATCCACAGCACGGGCGTGTTGCCGACGATGCCCGCGGGCGTGTTGCGGTCCAGCACGGGAACAGACATGGGGTCCCTCGGAAGACGTGGTGACAGGCCGGTTCGGGAGTGCGCGACAACGCGACAGGACCACGAGAAGTCCTGTCGTTTCGCGCGAAAGGCGGCGGCCTAAGTTCGGGAGATGCCGAGGTCGAGCAGCAATGTGCGCCCCGAGCGGGAGTGCTCGGCGCGCCACGGACAGGACTCCGCGGTGGCAGCGGGACGCGAGACGACCGCGAAGTCGAGGTCCGGCAGGGCGAGAGAGGCGGCGCCGGCCTGAACGGCGGCCTGGGCGGGTGCCGCGGCGGACAGGTGGTGGGTGTCGCCGTGGTGACAGAACTCCCCGGAGATGCCGGGCGTGAACGCGCCGTGGTGGGCGGGCTCCGGCGGACACACCGGGGTGAGCACGAACACCGCGATGAGCATCAGTGCGACGACGACGGCGAATCGACGCCCTGTCGTCAGGTGATTCCGCACGGTGACCAACCTACCGGTGTGACGGATCTTGTAAAGGCTCTTGATAGGTTAGGTAAGCCTAATCTCAGGAGGTGGACAGGTGCGCAGGACAGTCGCCGCGGTTCTGCTGCTCGGCCTGGTGGCCGGGTGCGGTGGGAACGCCCCGACGGAGCAGTCGGGTGGCCAGTGGTCGTTCAAGGACGACCGCGGCAAGGAGGTCACCGCGCCGAAGCGGCCGGAGCGCGTCGTCGCACAGGTGTCCGCGGCCGGTGCGCTCAAGGACTACGGGATCAACGTCGTCGGCACGTTCGGTCCGCTGAAGCGCCCGGACGGCAGCACCGACCCGGAGGCCGGCAGCATCGACCCGAGCCAGGTCACCGACATCACCGGCCCTGGCTACGGCGAGATCGACTTCGAGAAGTTCGCCGCGCTGAACGCCGACCTGGTCGTCGCGGGCTACTACCCGGAGGTCACCGGGCTCTGGCACCTCACCGCCGAGTTCGAGGAGAAGGTGCTCAAGGTCGCTCCGACCGTCGGCATCGGGCAGTCGAAGATCCAGCTGCCGGACGGGATCAAGCGCTTCCGCGAGCTCGCGAAATCCCTCGGCGCGGACGTCGACTCGGCGAAGGTGAAGGCCGACGAGGCCGACTTCACCAAGGCCGCGGACCGGCTCAGGGCCGTCGGCAGGAAGATGACGGACGCCGGCCAGAAGATCCAGGTCGTCGGCGCGGACCCGAAGCTCTTCTACGTCGCCGTGCCCGCCCGCAACCCGGATCTCGACTGGTACCAGAAGGAACTCGGGCTGCCGCTGCTCACGCCGACCACGCCCGACACGGAGGGCGGCGGGTACTTCCAGTCGCTGTCGTGGGAGAACTCCGGCACCTACAAAGAGCACGTGATCATGTGGGACACCCGCCAGCACGTCCTCAACCCGGAGAAGATGAAGGAGGGCCACCCGGTCTTCCAGGCGCTGCCCGCCGTGCAGGCCAACCGGCTCGTGGAGTGGAACGCGGTCGCCCCGCTCAGCCACGCCTCGTACGCCAAGATCATGAACAAGCTGGCGGACCAGCTGGACGCCGTCCTGAAGTAGTCATTTTCGGGTGATTCGGTCCTGTTGAGACGGTCGGGCGGGCCTGGCTGCCGAACAATCGTGTGAGTGATCTCGGCACGCCTGGCCGCCCGGCCGCTGCTCGCCGACGGCCTGCTGGCCGCGGTGGTGCTGGCGTTCCAGTCGTGGCTCGAGTTCGGGCTGCACCCGCACTCGTTCGACCTGGGCGCTGCCGTGGTGGTGCTCACCGCGTGCTCGCTCATGCTGCGCAGGCGTTACCCGCTCCTGGTCATCACGTTCATCCTCACACTCGCTGCCGTGTCGGACCTGGCCGCGCACGACGCCTCCGTCGCGATGGCCTCGATCCTGGTCGGGGTGTATTCGGCGTCGGCCGTCCTTCGCCCGTGGGGAGCGGGCGTGCTGGTGGTGCTGGTGATGGCGGCAGGCACCCTGGTGCGGCCGCCGCGGCTGGAGGAGATCAACGAATTTGTCGTGCGCTCGGTGCTCGAGGTGCTGATGATCGTCGTGATCGCCGCCTCACTGGGACAGGTCGTACGGCACAACAGACGCCGGACCGCACAGCTGGAACACGCTCTGAGCCTGCTCGACGAGGCCCACCGCCGCCTTGCCGAGGAAGCGGTCGCGGTGGAGCGCAACAGGATCGCGCGCGAGATGCACGACATCGTCGCGCACGGGCTGAGTCTGATCGCGGTGCGCGCGGGCGTCGCCCGGATGCTCCTGCCCTCAGATGTGGATCAGGCTGCCGAGTCGGTCGCGGTCATCGAGAGGACGTCACGAGAGTCGCTGGCCGAGATGCGCACGGTGCTGGGCGTGCTGCGCTCGTCCGAACACGACGGCGACGGCGGCCCGCAGCCCGGCCTGGACCACATTCCCGGACTGGTGCAACGGGCACGGGAGTCCGGTTTGGACCTGGACGTGGTCTGTGAGGGAGACCCGCCGGAGCTGGCTGCCGGGCAGGCGCTGGTCGCGTACCGGATCGTGCAGGAGGCGTTGACCAACGTGCTCAAGCACGCCGGTCAGGTCCGCACCTCGGTGCTGTTGCGCTGCCTGCCCGACCGGGTGGTGATCGACGTGTTCAACGAGGCGCCGTCGGTGGTGCCGGACGCGGTCCGAAGCGGACATGGGCTCGTCGGCATGCGGGAACGAGTGGGCATGTACGGGGGAGTTGTGCGGGCGGGGCCCTCCGACGGCGGGTTCCGGGTGACGGCGGAGCTGCCCGTGGAGGCGCGCTGAGCGAGAACGAGGTCGGGCTGCTCGTGCCATGCGGTATGTCGAATGGCGATATCAGCGGCAGGTTGTTCTCGTCAGTGAATTCAGCCGCCCGTGCAGCCTGAGTCGCCGAAGGTCGAGTCGGACCCGATCGGTGACGCGTTCGGCGATCTGGTGGACGGTGTTCTCACGGTGCCGACTCCGTGCTGGATGAGGCGGACCGCGCGCTGGACCAGCTTCCCGCGGACGAACCCCTCTTCGGCGTGAAAACGTCGTGGCGCGCGCGGAAACCGAAGGACATCATGAGTCGCGTGCTGACGCTGCTGCGAGAGAACGGCCCGTTGCGCGTGCTCAGCACCGCGCGGGTCGTTTCTGTCGTGGGGGACGCGCTCAGTCTGGTCACGCTGATGCTGCACGTGCAGTCGGTGCTGGGCAAAGCAATCGCCGTGGCGGCGCTGCTGCTGGTGGGCGACTTCGCGCCGTCACTGCTCAGTCCGCTGACAGGGGTCATCAGCGACAGGTTCGACCGGCGCAGCGTCATGATCGCGTGCGAAGCTGCGCAAGGGATCCTGCTGGCGGTCATCGCGTTCACGTTGCCGCCGTTGCCGATCCTGCTCGCGCTGGTCGGTCTCCGGGCCGTGCTCGGTCAGATCTTCATCCCCGCCTCGCGGGCGGCCGTGCCGAGCCTGGTCGCCGAGAAGGACCTCGGCCAGGCGAACACCGCGCTCGGCCTCGGCTCCAACAGCGCCGACGTGATCGGGCCGTTCCTCGCCGCCGCTCTGCTGACGTTCATGGACACACGCGGCGTGCTGCTCGTGGACGCCGTTTCGTTCGGTGTGTCCGCGTTGTTGTTGCTGCGGCTACCGAGGCTGATGGTGTCGTCCGAGCCCGGCCAGTCCGTGTTCGCCGATGCCAGGCAGGGACTGGGGGAGATCTGGCGCAACCGGCCGTTGCGGATCGTCTTCCTCGGTTTCTGCGGGGTGGTGGCGTGCACGGCGATCGATGATGTCGCGGTGCTGCAGCTGACCAAGGACGTCTTCCGCGCGTCCGACAGCTCCGCGGGCATCATCCTGGGCGCGGTGGGCATTGGTCTGCTGGCCGGTTTCGCGCTGCTGGCCAGGACGCCGAAGCTGAGCATGATCGCGTTGCTGGTCACCGGATTCGTCCTCAGCAGTGCCGGCAACCTGTTCACCGGGCTCGCGTGGGGCGTGGCGTCGGCGTTCGCGCTGCAAACGATCAGGGGACTGGGAATCGCGGCGATGGACGTCGCGCACAGCACGTTGATCCAGCGCCTCACGCCACCTGACCGGACGGGCAGGGTGTTCGGCAACTTCTACGGCGGGATCGGTGTGGCGGCGGCAGTTTCGTACATCGGCGGTGGTCTGCTGCTGGACGCCGTGGGGCCGGAGCTGACGTTCATGCTCAGCGGCGGCGCTGGAGTGCTCACGGCGGGATGGGTGGTTGCCGCTTCACGGGGAAGAGGTGTTGAGTGGGAATCAGCCTCTTGAGGGGAGAAGGCGTATGTGGGGGAAGCGCGTCGCTGTCCTTGCCATGTCACTTTTACTAGCTGGAACGACCGCGTCCGTCGCGCAGGCTGACACCGGGGTTGTGCCTGCCTCGACGTCGTGGGTGTCCGCTGACCGCGGTTGGGTGCTCGGGGTCGACACCCTGTGCCAGACCGCGAAATGCCCGCAGCTCGTCCGCACGCTCGACGGCGGCGCGACGTGGAACCGGGTGAGGACACCGGCTCTGTCGATCCCGGAGACCGATCGCCTGCGGGTGTTGTTCGCGAACGACGCCGCGGGCATGGTGACCGATGGCGAGCAGCTGTTCGTCACCAGCAACGGCGGCACCCGCTGGGAGCCGCTGGGGATGAAGGGAACTGTTGGGGCCCTTGGCTTCGACCACAACGGGTTCCTCGCGGTGATCTACGACGGCACGTCCAGCAGGCTGTTCCACCGCGAGCTGTGGTTCGGTTCGTGGCAGCCGGTGCCGGGCGTCGAGGTCAAGGGCCGGGCGTTCGGCGAGATCGCTGACGGCCAGGTCTCGTTGTCCACGTTCGGCGTGGAGAACCGGTACTGGACGCAGTCTCCGGCGGGCTGGCTCGAAGAGGCCGCGCCGTGCGACATCTTCGCGGCGACGCGGCTCGGCGAGGCCGGCACCGACCGGTATGCCCTGTGCAGCTTCGATCCCGGCTTCGGGAACATGACGAAGGAGCTGCGCAAGTCCGAGGGCGGGCCGTTCAAGACGATCAGCACGCCGCCGCGCGAGGGCATCACGACGGGCTTCGCGATCTCACCCGAGGCGGCGCTCGTGGCCGCGACCGGGCGGGACTGGTCGTTCGTGCACCGCGGTCCCGGCGAGAAGTGGGACACGCTGCTCACGCTGGGCGGGCCGCCGTTCGAGGACCTGGCGTTCTCGGACGCCAAGCACGCCACCTTGGTGCGCGGCGGGCCCGGTCAGGAGTTCGCCGAGGTGTACCGGACCGAGGACGCCGGAATCAACTGGAAGCTCGTCAAGATCTAGATACCCTGGCCTCATGGAGCCTTTTGACCAGGGGATGCTCGACGTCGGCGACGGAAACCAGATCCACTGGTACGTCCTCGGCAATCCTGACGGCAAGCCCGCCGTGCACCTCGACGAGACCGAACGCGACCACCTCTGCCAAGGACTGCGTGCGGTGTGCCGTGCCGATGGTCGACCAGGAGACCGGTCTGAAGGACGGCCCGGAGCCGAC
>NZ_JBEXPJ010000185.1:0-17061 GCF_040611995.1 Lentzea sp. NPDC006480 | reverse complement strand
TCGACCCTGAGCGGGACGGCCGGGACGGTTTCCGGATCGTCACGCGTGGGTCGGCGTATCTCGTGGAGACCGACCCGGTGGACGTCGACGCCCACCGGTTTCGAACGACCGTGGCTCGCGGGCTCGCGCTGGCCGAACCCGAGGAGAAGGCAGCAGTGCTGCGCGAGGCGATCGCACTCTGGCGCGGTCCACTGCTGGCCGACGTGATCGACGACGATCTCAGGCACCGACTCGGTGCCGGGCTGGAAGAACTGCGCCTGTCGGCATGGGAGGCGCTGGCGGAGATCGATCTGGCCCTCGGCCGGCCTCGCCAGGCGATCGCCGCGCTGACCGACTTGGCGACCCGGTGTCCGACCCGGGAGTCGTTGGTCTCGTCACTCATGCTCGCCCTCTACCGGGACGGGCGGGGAGCCGAAGCGCTCACTCTCTACCACGACACGCGCGAAACGCTCGCCGAGGAACTCGGCGCGGACCCCAGTTTCAAGCTGCAGGAGCTGTACCACGCGATCCTGCGAGCCGCCCCCGAGCTGGTCGTCGAAACCGGCCGCGCGAAGCAGGTGGAACGGATGGTGCCGCGCCAACTGCCCCCGGTGACCCGACCGTTCGTCGGGCGTGACGACGAACTTGCCCAGCTCGACGACGCCTACGGGGCCGCGGACGGCGCACGCGCCCCGGTCGCCGTGCTGGTCGGCATGGCCGGCGCCGGCAAGACCGCTCTGGCTTTGCACTGGGCGCACCGCATGCGGGACAGCTTTCCCGACGGCCAGCTCTACCTGAACCTCAACGGCTTCGCCGACCTACCAGCGACGAGACCGCTCTTCGCACTGGCCCAGTTCCTGAGGGCACTCGGCGTTGCCGCCGCGGATCTGCCGAGCACGACAGACGAGGCGGCCGCGCTGTATCGCACGATCGTCGCAGACCGGCGCATGCTCGTACTCCTCGACGACGCCGCGGGCGTGGATGACGTGCGTCCGCTGTTACCGGGCGGCAGGAACTGCTTCACCCTGGTGACCAGCCGGGCCAGTCTGAATGGGCTCGTCGCCATCGACGGCGCACGACGGATCTCCACGGGTTCGCTCAGCACGGACGAGTCGTGTGCACTCCTCCGCGAGATCGCCGGCACCGAACGGGTCGCGAAAGAGCACCTGGCGGTACTCGACATCGCCCGGTTGTGCGCTCGGCTGCCGCTCGCCGTGCGGATCGCCGGGGCGACGCTGGCCGAGGACAACAGCCTGTCCGTCACCACGTACGCGGCTGAGCTGGACTCGGAGCACCGGCTCGCCGCGCTGCAGGTGGCCGATGACCCGAACGCGGCCGTGCGGGTGGCGCTGGACCGGTCCTGTGCCGGCCTTCGACAGCAGACGCGCCGACTGCACACGCTTCTCGGCCTCCTGCCGGGACCGGACATCTCCCTACCGGCCGCCGCCGCGCTCGCCGGACTGCCGCAGTCGCAGGTCGCGCACGGACTGGCTCAGCTCACCGACGTTCACCTGGTGGTCGACTCCGGTCCCGACCGCTACGCAATGCACGACCTGGTGCGGCTCTTCGCCCGCGAGCGGGCCACCGCCGACGTGACCCGCGAGGATCAGGACGCCGCCGTGGTCCGGGTTCTGTCGTGGTATCGGGACGCCGCGAACACGGCGGATCGGCTGCTCCGCCCACGAGAACGGCCCAACTTCGAGTCGGCCACCCACCCGGTCGCCTTCACCGACGAGGCGTCCGCGCTGGAATGGCTGGGGGACGAGGAGAAGAACCTCACCTCAGCTGTGGCCTTCGCGGAGCGCGATCACCCCGCGCTCGCGTGGCAGATCGCCGCGGCCATGTACGGGTGGTTGTACCGCCGCTACTCGCGCACCGGTTGGATTGAGATGTACCGGCGTGCCGCAGCCGCCGCCGTGCGCGCGGGAGATGTCGCGGGAGAGGCGATGATCGTCGGTCGGATGGCCATCGCGTACGGACTGCTCGGAGAGGCGGACAAAGCCGAAAACATGTGCCAACGGGCGTTCGAGTTGCGACACGCCATGGGTGACCGGCTCGGCGCAGCCACGGCGCTGCTCAACCTGGCCGCGGTCCACATCAACTCCGGTCGCCCTGACGACGCGATCCGGGTACTGCACAAGGCGACCGCCGAAGCGCAGGGGGTCGCGGAGCTGGAGCACTTCACCACCGTGGTCCACAGCAACCTGGCCGAGGCCTGCCAACTGGCCTCCCTGCCACGCGAGGCGCGGCTGCACTACGAACGCGCAGTTGAGGCCAGCCAGGACACCAACCTCCGAGACCAGGCCCAAATCTTGATCAGCTTCGCCACGTTTCTCGCCCAGAACGACGACCTGAAGCAAGCACTCACCCTCGCCGAACGCGGCAAACGCCTCGCCACCACCACCGGCGACGAGGCACTGGTCGCCGAGGCGCGTGAGCAGTTGGGCCTCATCCACCTCGCGCGCGCCGAACACGATCGGGCCCTCGATCACCTCTACGCCGCGCTGGTCACCTACGACCGCCTCGGTCACCGAGGAGCCACCGATCTGCGCAACCGCATCGCGAAAATCCACAACAGGACAACCTCCGACGGCTGAAGTCCGTGTCGTTGAGTTTTGACCGCGCGGGGTTGTATGCGGCAATCCGCCGCGATGCCAGCGCGGGCATCCTCTCCTCGTGTCTCGTACCGGAGTTCGACTCAGGCCGCAGTTGACAGTCGGATCCGCTTTTGCGCTGGACTTCAGAGTGGACACCCAGCACCTGCACAGCTGGTTCACAGTTCTCCGTGATGGCATCTCCTCACCTGCAGAAACGAACCCGAGGAGACTCTGTGAACCACCGGAAGACGCTGCCGATGCTGGCGGCCGTCGCGTGCCTTTCGGTCGCCTGCGGAACCGCCACAACCGCCCAGTCTCCTGCCCGGCCCGCGGCGGACACCACGGAGGAGCAGAACGAGAAGACCGTGCTGCGACTGTTCTCCGAGGGATTCAACGAGGGCAGGACGGACGTCGTCCGTGAGCTGGCCGGAACAGCCGCCGACGACCAGGTCGAGCTCTTCGCGGACATCAAGGCGAAGGTGCCGGGAGCGGTCGCCACCGTGAAGCACGCGGGCGCAGACGGTGACCTGGTCGCGGTGCACTGGCAAGCCTCGGCCACTCCCGCCGACGAGAACACCGGGCGGGCGCGGGCGGACCTCTACCGGGTCACCGGCGGCAAGATCGTCCAGCACTGGGGCGTCGAGCAGGAGGTGCCCGCCACCACCGCGAGCGGCAACTCGTTGTTCAGCGACGTCTACAAGTACCCGAACGGCGCGCCCGCGTTGAGCGAGGACCAGGAGGAGACGAACAAGCAGCTCGTCGTCCAGGTCTACGGGAACATGCTCAACGACCCCGGCCTGGTGGACGCGAACTACGCGCCGGAGTACCACCAGCACAACCCACAGGTCCCGAACGGCCCGGGAGCGTTGAAGGACATGCTGGCGAACGTGCCCGCGGCGATGAAGACCGGTGTGCCGCGGCAGTTCGACTTCCAGGTGGCCGACGGCGATCTGGTGTGGGTGAGCGACAAGAACTTCGCCGGCGTGGACATCTTCCGCGTCGCCGGGGCCAAGATCGTCGAGCACTGGGACGTCGTCGGGCCGATGCCGGGCCAGTGAGCGGCCTCGATCAGACGCTGGAAATCGTTCGACGGCAACGGATAACGGACGGCGACGCACGGCTGTCGTCTTCGCAGCAATGCGAAGACGAGCGCGTGCGAGTGGCCGAACACCCCCGCCACCGACACCGGACCAACGAACACCGCGCCGGGCAACGCGAGCGCGGACGCCCAGCGCGTGGCCTCCCCCTTTGCGGATCACGACTGCTCGTGGTCGATCTCCCGGAATGCCACCTCCAGTACTTCGAGATAGGTCACGTCGGCCACCACGGTCTTGCGCTCGCGGCCGAGCACCGTGCGCTTCGCGGGCTCGTCGCGGGTCTGCCACCACTTCGCTCCGTCGGCGGTCGACCGGATGACCAGCGTGCCACTGGGCAGCGTCAACTCGTATTCGTGGACCTTGAAGTGGTCGAGTTCGCCGTCCAGCAACGCCAACAACACACACGCGCGTCGCAGTGCCGCCTCGTACGCCTCCGCGTCCTGGTCGCACGGCGGCAGGACGATGACGACGCGTGACGTCACCCCGGCCTGCCGGATCCGCTCGATCTCCCAGACGAAACCCTCGCCGAAGTCCCGGTCCGGCGGCAGGATCAGCACGATGACGTGCGCGCGGCTGATGAGGCGCTGGGCGACCTCCTGCCACACGTCGTCGGCGGCGCGCATCAGGATCGGCCCCGGCGGGGCGAACATGGTGCGCTGGTCGACGATGCCGTAGGTGTCCATGTCGAGCACCGTGCGCGCGGCGCGGGTGACGAGCTGCTCCATGGTCATGTTGCGAGTGAACGGCCCACCGTCGGTACGGCGTTTGGCCCCCGTCTTCGGCAGCACGATCTCGGCGTCCTGTCCGAACGGCCGCAGGATGAGGCAGTACTTCTTCCGTGCCCGCATCAACCCGAACACGACCTGCTCGTGCGACGGTGTACCCGCGGAGCGCGGGTACTTGGCGGCGCCCACGACGATCATCACGAGTGCGCTCAGCGCCATGCCGAGGACGCCGCCCGCGCCGCTGAGCTTCTCCAACCCGGCTATGGCGAGCAAGGTGAGTCCGGCCGTCAGGCCGGCGAACAGCACGATCAGCCCGCGCACGCGGGTAAATCGGTAGAGCCGCACGAACAACGCCTTCACGCCAGTTCCTCGACCACAGGCGGTAGACCGTTACGGCCCATACGCTGTCGGTAAACCCTGGTGTGCCGGAAATGGACGGCGGGAGAACGGCCGACCTGACCAGGATCCGGACTCGCACGACGGCTTCATCGGTCAACGGGTGGGCGAACAGGGCGGCGAAGCCGAGGCTCGCACATCTCGACCACCGGCTCATCGGCCGACGTCTGTCCAAAGTGGTCTTCAACTACCGCCGTCGAGCGCGCGCTCGGTGCGTGCCGACCAAGCCTGGAGCACCGCCCGCACCGCGACCGCACCGGAGTACAACGCGATCCCGGCGAGCGGCAGCCAGCTGTGCGTGGTCCACCAGTTCACCAGTCGCGGGAGCACGACCGCGCAGAAGGCGCAGCCGATCCACATGACGATTCCCGCTCGATGATTCGCACGCATCAGGAACTCCTCACTCGGTGTCCGTCGCTGGGGACGCATCCCGTCGACGCCGGGAGGAGGTGGTTCGAGGGCGCTGAGGGGAGTCCCTCGAACCACCTCGGACTGGACGACCCCCGGTACGTCCAGTCCATTCGGGACCTTCACACGCGGGCGGCGTGCCTCTGGCTCCCAAGCTGCGTCCTGTCTGGAACGATCCTCGATCGCAGCCCCGCGGGCACTACCGCGGACGTCGGTTTCCGCCTACCGCGGCGGTTTACCCGCTCAGCGCCTCAACCCCGCGCCGGACTCGACCTGATCGCGCGGACTCCGATCAAACCGACGTGCGGCTCGCCCCTCGTTCGGCAGCACCCGCGTCTCATCCGGTCTTGGCGAACTCCACGGTGAACTCGAAGGGCTGGAACAGCGGGAACGAGATGCCCTCGTCAATCGGAGGAGGACTGCTGCCGCTCTGGCCGCCCGAGGTGATCTCCCACTTCACGACCTCCCAGCCAGGGGCGGGGATCGGCTGGAGCGCACTCAGCACGGTCCCCTGCGGGAACTCCTGCTCACCCGCCTTGACCGGCGGATAGCTCCGCAGCGTGCCGCCCTCGGGGTTCTCGATCGTCACGGTCAGCGGGACCGTCGCGTTCTCCTCGAAGGTGGCGACCAGCTCACGTTGGGCGTCCATCGTCACGGTGGTCATCGGCGAGTTTCCCGGCACGGGCTTGCCGTCCAGCGTCCACCCCGTGAACGTGTAACCGGGTGCCGGGACCGCCCGCACGGCCACCCTGGTCTTCTCCGCGTACGGGCCGGGTACCCGCGGCTCCACGACGCCGCCCTCGACGGGACTGCTCCTGGCCACCAGCACGGTCGAGTTCGTGCTCTTCGACTCGCGGTACGCGGCGACACCCGGTGCCGACGCCCTGATCACCGAGGCGTTGTCGGCGGGCCGGGCGAAGATGTCCGCGTTCCCGGCGCCGGCGCTCTGTGCCACGCCGACCGGTTTGCCGTGCCACGTCTTGTCCGGCGTCGAGTAGAAGGGCACGGCCGGACACGGGCCACCGCAGATGCCCTGGTAGGACATCGTGGTCACCCAGTCCTTGTCCGGCGAGCCGTAGCCGTGGTTGTGGGCGAAGCCGGGGTATCGCGAGCTCGGCGACGTCGACCAGTCGTGGTCGCCGCCGAGGTTGTGGCCGAGTTCGTGGGCGAGGCCGTGCGGAGGCGTGGTCTTCACGTCCAGCACGGTGTGCGCCTTGTCCGCGCTGTCCTCCCCCGCCGGCAGGCTCTCGGGCATGCTGCCGACGCCGTAGAAGTCTCCCTGGCCGGTCTTGCCGATGAACACGGTCACGAGGTCCGCGCCGTACGCGTCACGGAGTTCCGCCACCTTCACGTCCGCGCTGATCACGGGAGCGGCCTCGCGCGGGGTGGTCTCGACTCCTTTGTAGCCGGTCAGCTCTTCCGTGCCCACCAACCGGATCTGCGAGTTCGTGTCGCTGTTCGTCATCACCCGGTTGGTGACGTTCACCTGGTCGTTGATCATCTTCTTGATCGCGGCCGCGCCACCGGCAGCGGCTTTGGCCTTGGGCGTGTACAGAGCGAGCAGGTCGATGATCTCGATGCCGGTGGCCGCCTGTGAGAATTTCGGCACCGGCAGGCCGAGCAGCACTCCGGCGACTGCGAGTGCCGCCGCCATCATCGGCAGACCAGGCGATCTCGTTCTCATCGCTCACCCTCCAAGTCGGTTACCTCGTGCACACGGGCAGCCACCGAGCGTAGGAGGGGGCGAGAGTGTCGGCGTGATGGAAAGCGGCGACCACACTTGTGGGTAACACCTGCTCAGGGGGTTCCAGGCGGTACCGCTCCCCCGGTTCGGTGATCAGGTGCGCTGCGGAGCCGATGACCTGGTGGCGCCGAAAGCCACGTCCCTATCCCGCCGGGTGAACCCTCAGCCGTTGTTGCAGGTTCTGCCGCTCGTCCTCGGTGAGGAGATAGCCGGCGAGCAAGGCGCGCAGGGCGTCGACGAGGTCGTCGGGGCTGGGAGGGGAATCCGGTGTCGCGAGATGCTGCAGCATGAAGCCCTGGAACAGCGCGACGAACGCGGAGCTCGCCACGGCGGCATTGGGCAGCCCCACCGAGGTCAGCAACTTCTCCGCCAGCCCGCGGTTGATCTCCATCGCCTCGGCGACGGGGCCGCGCAGGGCCGGGTTGCGGCCTGCTTCGAGGTAGAGACTCACCTGGGTGAGCTCGACCTGCCGATCCACCGCGAGGTGGCCGACGGCGTTCGTCAGGCCGTCCGCGTCGACGGCGGAGTCGATCAGCTCCAGGAAGTCCTTCACCGTTTGCTGCACACGGACGCGCAACGCCTCGGCGGCCAGGTCGTTGATCGAGGCGAAGAAGTACCCGGCGGTGGACGAGGGCAGGCCGGCGCGGGCAGCGACCGCGCGATGGGTGACCGCGTGGAGCCCGCCTTCCGCGATGAGCTCGGCCGCTGCTTGCAGCAACGCGTCGCGCCGACGCTGGCTGCGCTCCTGCTTCGGCGTGCGGACGATGTTCATACTTCCAGGGTAACAAATCTGTACGGATGCACAGGTTTGTGTTTGAGTAGGCGGCATGGCCGCAGTCCCCGCACCGGAGCGTGGGCTGACCATGCCTGGCGACACGTCTTGGTTCATGCGTGACCGGTTCGGCATGTTCATCCACTGGGGGTTGTACGCCCTGCCGGCGCGGGGTGAGTGGGTGCGCACCACCGAAGGTCTGTCCGATGTGGACTATCAGCGGTACTTCGACCGGTTCGACCCCGATCTGTACGACCCGGCGCAATGGGCTGCCAACGCCCGCGCGGCAGGCGTCCGGTACGTGGTGATCACCGCCAAGCACCACGACGGATTCTGTCTCTGGGACTCCGCGCAGACGGACTTCAAGTCGACGAACACGCCGTGCCGCGAGGACCTGCTGCGGTCGTTCGTCGACGCGTTCCGGGCCGAGGGGCTGCGGGTCGGCTTCTACTACTCGCTGCTCGACTGGCACCATCCCGACTTCCCGGTCGACGCCTATCACCCGCTGGGCGGTGGCGTGGCCAAACGCATGATCGAGGGAATGGGCGAGGAGTTCTCGTTCGAGACCTTGGCCGCATTGCCGGAGGACATCCGCAAACGCAATGAGGACCGCGACATCCGGGTTTACGCCGCCTACGTGCGTGCACAGGTCCGTGAGCTGCTGACCGGCTACGGCCGGATCGACGTCATGTGGTTCGACTTCTCCTACCCCGGCGCGGGCGGCTTGCCCGGCAAGGGCAAGGACGACTGGGAAAGCGCACGACTGCTGGAGCTCACCAGGGAACTGGCGCCGCACGTCATCGTCAACGACCGGCTGGACCTGCCCGCGGATCACGCCGACGTGCACACGCCCGAGCAGGTCGTGCCGAAGGAGTGGGTACGGGTCGACGGAACCCCGGTCGTGTGGGAGGCCTGCCACACGTTCAGCGGTTCCTGGGGTTATCACCGCGATGAGGCGTCGTGGAAGAGCCCGCAGCAGCTGGTGCGGCTGCTGGTCGAGACCGTGGCGTGTGGCGGCAATCTGTTGATGAACGTGGGCCCGACCGGCCGGGGCACGTTCGACCGGCGGGCACTCGACGCGCTCGCCTGCTACGGCGACTGGCTGCGTCTGCACGGCCGGGCCATCTACGACTGCACGGCGAGCGAACTCACGCCTCCCGCCGACTGCCGCTACACCCAACGCGGCGACCGGCTCTACCTGCACGTGTTCGCTTGGCCGTGCGGCGAGCTTTCTCTGGGCGAGGCGGCGGGCCGGGTGGCGTATGCCCAGCTCCTCGATGACGCCAGCGAGGTCCCGCTGGTCGATTCAGGCCGCGCGCTCAAGTTGCCCGTCCGGCGCCCCGACGTGCTGGTGCCCGTTGTCGAACTTTTCTTGCGAACCGATGCTCCGTGAGGAGTTCACCCTCATGCCCACACCAGAAGAGCTGGCAGCCGCCTTGGAATGGCTGTCCCGAAGCAATGAGGAACGTGATGACCTGCTCGCCATGCGGCGGCAGAGGCAGCTGACGGACGATCACGTCGCGGATGCGGCTCGTCCCAGGAAACTTCGCGAGTCCCACGGGCAGGTCATCGATGTGTCGAGCCGGTTGCCAGATACCGGCGCCTGAGCTGCTTGACGGTGGACCAGCCTCTGGACAGGGGCCGTCACGGCCGACGAGTGCGCGTCACCAACCAGGTGCGGTCGCACCGGAGTGCGTCACCACAGCCGCCGGTACTGCGCCGGCGAGCCCGCGGTCGCACGGTCCTCGTAGGAACCGGGCTTGCCGCGGTCGACGTGGAACGTGGTCAGGGTGCTCACCGGTGACACCGGGTCGCGGCGGTCGGCGATCACGCGCAGGTGGGTGCTCCACCGGTCTGGCGTGACGTCGTAGAGGTCGTAGCCGTACCTGTTGCCCTCGAAGTACTTCAGGTGCGGATTGGCGAGCCCCAGCACCGGGCCGAGCACGGTGTTGGCGGCAGGACCGTAGCCGGACGAGGCGATCGAGTGCGCGAGGAACTCGGTGCCGATCACCGGCGACGTCAGGTCGTCGAAGTCGGGCCTGATGTCCTGGACGAACGCGGAGTGCCAGTCACCGGTGATCACGACCAGGTCTTCGAGACCAGCGGTGTGGACGTTCGTCAGCACCTCCTCTCGTTCGTCGGCGAACCCGTCCCACTGGTCCGGGTAGGGACGGTGGCCGCCGGGCACCGCCAGCTGGCCGAGCATGATCGAGTTGACCCAGCAGTGCCACGAGTCGCGGGCTTGGCGGACACCCTGGTCGAGCCACGACTTCTGCTCTGCGCCGAGAATCGTCGCACCGGGCACGTTCGGCGCCGAGCGGTACTGGCGCAGGTCGAGGACGGTGAGCTCGAGCAGGTCGCCCCAGTACCGCCGCCTGCGCACCTGCGGTGCGGTGGGATGGCCGTCGCGGATCGGCATGTGCTCGTACCAGGCCTGGTAGGCCCCGAGCCTGCGCTGCGGCGTTGCCTGGCTGTAGTCGCCGGCCACCTCGTGGTTGTCCCACGTGACGAACCACGGGTGGGCGGCGTGCGCGTCCCGCAGCGAGGGGTCGCCCTTGTAGAGCGCGTGCCTGCGGCGGTAGTCCGTGAGGGTGAACGCCTCGGGGCCCTCGTGATCGCGCAGCGGGTGGCCGCCCGCCTGTCCGTACTCGTAGACGTAGTCACCGAGGTGCACGACGAAGTCCAGGTCCTCGCGGGCGATCGCGTGGTGTGCCGCCCAGTAGCCGTCGATGAACGACTGGCAGTTCGCCGAGGCGAAGCGCACCCGTGCGACCGGGCCGACCGGCGCGGTCCGGGTGCGGCCGGTCCTGCTGTCGGTGCCGAGCGCCCGGAAGCGGTAGTAGTAGCGGCGGCCCGGTTCCAGACCGCCGACCTCGACGTGCACGCTGTGACCCACGTCGGCCGCCGCCGCGGTCCGTCCACTCGCGACGATCTGGGTCAGCTCGCGGTTCGCGGCCACCAGCCACTCCACCTCGACGGTGTCCGGGAGGGGCTGGGTGCCGGCCAGTGGCCGGGGTGCGAGCCGGGTCCACAGCACGACGCCGTCCGGCAGGGGATCCCCGGACGCCACGCCCAGGGTGAACGGAGCGGGGTCCCATCGCGCTCCGAGATCCGCCGCCGCCTCCTGCGCCTGGGCGACGCTGAGCCTGTCACTCAGCGGCCACGCCGCACCCAGCGCTCCCGCGGTGGCCGCGGCGCGCAGCAGATCCCGGCGGTTGAGGTTCATGTCGCAACTCCAGGAGCGAAGGTCATCTCGTCGCCGCGATCAGGTCGCGGTACCAGTGGTAGGACGCCTTCGGTGTCCGTTCGCGGGTGGCCCTGTCGACGTGCACCAGGCCGAAACGCTTGCTGTAGCCGAAAGTCCACTCGAAGTTGTCCAGCAGGGACCACACGTAGTAACCGCGAACGTCGGCGCCCTCGGCGATGGCGACGCGCACCGCGCGAAGGTGTCTGTCCATGTAGGACACGCGGTCGTGGTCGTCGACGCGCCCGTCCGGAGCGGGAACGTCCGGGCAGGCCGTGCCGTTCTCGGTGATGATGATCGGTGGCAGCGCGGATCGGTACCGCATCCGCAGGTATTCCAGCAGCTCCGCCAGACCGGCGGGTTCGATCGCGATGCCGAGTTCGTTGCGCCGCACACCTTTCGGCGGGTCCGCGAGCCGGAACGGCAGCGGGTCACCCGGCTGCGCGGCGGCCGCGTACTGCGGGCCGTAGTAGTTCACGCCGAGGAAGTCGTGCCCTTCGGTCAGCATCGCGAGATCGCCGTCGCGCACCGCGTCGCCGACCGGCATGTGCTCGAGCACGGCCGGTGGGTACCCGCCGAGGAAGGCGGGATCGCAGAACAGGTGCACCTGCAGCGCGGTGAGCAGTTCGGCGGCGTCGGAGTCCGCGGGCACCGGCGACACCGGCCTGCCGAACGACAGGTTGTGCGCGATGCCGGTGATCGCGTCGCCGCGCAGGTGCGGACGCATCGCCCGCACCGCGAGGCCGTGGCTGAGCAACAGGTGGTGCACCACGGGAAACACGTCCAGCATCCTCATCTCGCCCGGCGCGTACCTGCCGAGCCCGTAGCCGTAGAACGCGCTGACCGACGGTTCGTTGTGGGTGATCCACGTCGACGCCCGGTCCCCCAGTCGTTGCGCCACCATGGCGGCGTACTCGGCGAACCGGTGGGCGGTGTCGCGGACCAGCCAGCCGCCCGCGTCGGACAGCGGCTGCGGCAGGTCCCAGTGGTAGAGCGTCGGACACGGCTCGATCCCGTGCTCCAGCAACGTGTCGACCAGCCGCGAGTAGAAGTCGAGCCCCTTCGGGTTCGGCCTGCCGCGTCCGTCCGGTTGCACGCGCGGCCAGGCCACCGAGAACCGGTACGACGTGACGCCGAGGTCGGCCATGAGCGCGACGTCCTCGCGGTAGCGGTGGTAGTGCTCGCACGCCACCTCGCCCGTCTCGCCTCGTTCGACCCGCCCCGGAGTGCGGCTGAAGGTGTCCCACATGGACACTCCGCGGCCGTCCTCCTCGGTGGCGCCCTCGATCTGGTAGGCCGACGTCGCGACGCCCCAGACGAAACCCGGCGGGAACTTCACGATGCCTCGATCCTGAAGACGAACGCGTGCTCCGACCTGGTCGCCGCGTGCTGGTCACCACCCGCGGGCGTGGTGACGACCAACCGCCCGCCCTCGTGCCGGAACGGCAAGGGCGTGCCGTCGGAACCGAGCAACGTGATCCGGCGGGCGTCGACCGGGGCGGTGATCACGAGCTCCCTGCCCGGCCAGACCAGGCTCGTCGCGTAGAGATCACCGTTGGCCCCCTTGGTGTACCTCAGATCCCCCTCGGACCGGGTGGTCCACGTGCTGCTGCCGTAGATCGCCTCGCCGTTGATCCGCAGCCAGGTGCCGATGCCGCGCAGTCGCTCCGCCATCGCGTCCGGGATGGAGCCGTCCGGCTTCGGCCCGATGTTGAGGAGCAGGTTCCCGTTGTCCGCCACGGTGTTCACCAGCATGTCGACGAGCGAGTCGGTGCTCGCGAGCTCGTCGTTCGGGTCGTAGCCCCACGAGTGGCCCATGGTCGAGGCGACCTCGGTGTACGCGGCGTCGGGACGAGGTGGCCCGGTGCCATCCGTTGTTCGCTCGATCACCTCGTAGTCGCGATGCGTGTCCTTGTCGCCGCAGCGGTTGTCGACCACGACGCCGTCCGGGTTGTGGTCCGGCGCCTGGTTGTAGTAGTCCGCGATGACCTCGTTGGACTTGAAGTAGGCCTCCGGACCACCGATGTCGCACCACAGGGTGTTCGGGTGGTACCGGTTGATCAGTTCACGCAGCTGCGGCCGGACCTGGCCTGCCGCGTAGTCGTCCAGCGGCCGGTATCCGGTGTAGGGCACGGGCTGCTGGGTGTAGGCGTTGCGGCGCTGGAGCGCGCCCGCCCACGGCAGCTCGCCCGCGAGGTAGCGCACCGGATCCTTGAGCAGCTCGGCCGGGTCGAGCGGCCGCAGGGGTTGTGGCGCTGGGCTGAACCACTCGGGGATCGAGTAGTACAGGCCGGGCTTGACCCGGTCGCCCCTGCGGTGCGCGGCGTCGAACAGCTCCCCCACCAGGTCCCGGCGCGGGCCGAGCTCTCCCGCGTCGCGGCCGGTGGTGTCCGACGGCCACAGCGCGAACCCGTCGTGGTGCTTGGCCGTGAGGTTGAAATACCGCGCGCCGGCGTCCTCGAACAACCTCACCCACGCGTCCGGGTCGAAGTTCGCGGCGGTGAACTCGGGGATGAAGTCGTCATAGGTCTTGAACGGGCCGTGCTTGAGCAGGTGGTTCGTCCACGCGTTCGTGCCGGGGATCTGCTGCACCAGCCAGTACCACTCCGCGACGCCGTACCCGAGCCCGTCCGCCGGCGCGGGCAGCAGCGGGGCGCCGTACGCGGGCACCGAGTACGGCCCCCAGTGGACGAAGATCCCGAACTTCGCGTCGCGATACCAGTCCGGCAGCGGATGCCGCGCCAGGGACTCCCTGGTCGGGTCGTACCGGATCGGGTCCGCCGCTGCCGCCGGGGTCAGCACGGCCGCGAGCACCACCAGCACAGCCGCGAGATGACGCCGCCTCATCGGCGCACCTCATCGAGAACGCGGAGAGCCTGGTGGTCGGCACCGAGCTGGTTGGGGTGAAATGGTGCCGCGAGCCCGACCGGCGTCAGCGACAGCGGCAGCAACCCCTCGACCCACGTGCTGCCGGGCAGCTGACAGAAATCGTGTCCCGCGCTCGTGGTGTAGGTGTCGACGAACCGCACCGACTTCGCCACGGCGACCCGCGCGAGCATGGCGTTGAACTCCTCCAGCTTCGCGCGCAGCCAGCGCACGTCGCCGTCGAGCATCGGCACCAACGGCCAGCAGCCGTGCCGCGGAACGCCCTGGAGGTAGTCGACGAGCAGGACCGTCGCGTGCGGAGACCGGAGGCGGATGCCGTCGATCGCGGCGGCGATCTTCGGCTCCGCCGCGGTGATGCGCACCGACATCTCGTCGACCCCGCCCGCCGTCCACCTGGCCGCGCAGGGGTTGCCGAGCAGTGGTGGCAACGGCAGCGGGAGTTGTGGCAGGAGGTTGAGGCAGCCGGAGACCGCGCCGGCGAGGCCGACGTCGTTGCCTCCGATGCCCAGCGTGACCAGGTCCGTGGTCGCGGTCAGGCGGTCGAACTGGGGCGGGTTCACCCCCTGCACCACGCTCTGCGGTCCGGACAGGGCTTCGCTGGTCGCCGAACCGCACGTGGCGTCGCGGAACTGCCGAGCCCCCAGCGCCGCGGCGACCTGCTTCGGGTAGTTGCCCGCACTCTGCAGACAGCCCCACGGCACATCCCGAGTGGAGATCATCGTGGGCATGGGCGTCGAGTCCGCCGACCACGAGTCGCCGAGCGCGACGTACTCGGCGACGGCAGGAGCGGGCGCCGCGGCGGCAACTCCGGTGCCTGCGAGGAATCCGGTCACGACCAGCAGCCCGGGGATCACCCGGAGGCGCAGACGAACACAGGGGTTTCGCACGGTGGGACCAAACCACAAAACCTGTGCACCTGTCCAGGTTTTTGGCGCGTTCGGGTGATGACAGATCGGTCGCCGCTGCGGCTCTCCCGCTCCCCGGCCCTGCCACGACCACGAGCCTCGCGAAACGTGAGACAGTTGAGGTCTGCGCCCCTCTCGCTCATACGCGCGGGCTCATCTTCATCCGGAGCGGACGTTGCCTCGTCCAGGCACGTTTCGCCGCTGCCGGAAAGTTCGCACCACTCCACGCCCACGACCGGGCATCTGAACAACCCCACGAGGGAGATCTCCCATCACCGCTTCCGCGCTCACGCCGGCCATGACCGCTCCTCGCACCCTCACCGACATCTACGGTCCCGACGTCGCCGTTTGCGCGCGCCCCGCCCAGGAACCGGCGGTGCCGTCGAGCAGGCACCGCAACACCCGCGACGTCCTGTCCGCCCGTCCCCTCGCCGTCGCCGCCGCCACGCCCGTCATCACCAGCGCGGGCGGCACCGAACCCAACCTGGTCGCCGCGCTCCGCGACGGCGGCCTGCCTGTCGGCACCGACCCGCGCGAGTTCCGCACCGAAGCGGAGTTCGCCACCCGCGTCAGCGAAGCCCTCAGCGACGGACTCCGCCTGTCCATGGAATATCCCCAGCCCACCAGCTCGTATCCCGACGAACGCTCCGTGAAGAGCACCGAGCTCGTCGGCTACCTCAACAACAAAGCCAGCATCAGCACCTTCGTCGACCCCCGCTTCCAGGCCCGCCGCCAGATCGTCGCCACCGACGAACTCGCCCAAGCCACCCCCGCCGAGAAGTCCTGGGTCCTCAAGGCCGCCACCAACGCGGCCCACGGCGCCAGCCTCGACGTCTACCTCCACCGGGCCGGGGACCTGGTGAGCCTGCCCGCGTTCACCGGCATCCTCAGCGAGGTCGTCGTCGAGGAGTACCTGAACATCGACCGCAACTGGGGCGTCCAGCTCTACATCGCCGCCGACGGCCAGGCCCGCCTGCTCGCCGTCACCGACCAGCGCATCGACGCCCACGGCATCTACACCGGCGGCCGCTTCGGGCTCGTCGTCCCCCTGCCCGCCGACCTGCTCACCGAATGCCTGGCGATCGCCCAGCGCGCGGCCGACGTCGGTTACCGCGGCATGTGCAGCCTCGACTGCGCCCAGACCCACGACGGCGAACTCGTCATGCTCGACCTCAACTTCCGCATCACCAGCGGCTCCATCCCGCTGCTGGCGCTGCACACCATCCGCCCCGATGCCCTGAACCGCCCGTCGGAGTCCACGAAACTCACCACCGCGGCGCCCATCGCCGCACTGCTCACAGCGCTGCGGCCGGCACTGGAGCACGGAGGGCTCCTCGTCACCGGCGGCCACGACACCCGGCGCACCGACAACCCGATCAAGCAGACCACACTGCACCTCCTCGTCTTCGGCGACGATCCTCACGACGTGACCACTCGCCGCACCGCGCTGGAGTCGATGTACAACCACTGACCCGGAGGATCCGCACGACTGTCCACTATGGATCGAGCGGTCTGCTCAACACCTGCACCGGATCTTCACAGAACCTCCCCACAACCCGGCCAACGCGTGCGGTGATCCGGCCGTCCTCCGGTCATGTTCACCACATGGGTCGAGAACTTCGAGGCCGAAGCCGAGCGCCGGAAGCGAACGGGTGACCCCGACTGGGCCGTCGGCGCCCGGCTGCACCCCGACGTCGTCAAGAGCGTGCAACGGTTCCAGGTCGGCGAGTCCGGCGACGGCGCCAACCTGATCGCGAAGGCGGGCGGCGGCACGTACGGCGCGGCGGTGCGGTTGTTCGTCGCCGAGGAGCAGAACCACGCGCGGATGCTGGAGCACCTGCTGCGGGCAGCCGGCCAGCCGACGATCAGTTCACACTGGACGGACGCCGTGTTCGTCCGGCTACGTCGTGCGCTGGGACTGCGGTTGGAGCTGATGGTGCTGCTGATCGCGGAAACCGTGGCGCTGCGGTACTACCGGGCGTTGCGCGACGGCAGCCGGGACCCGCTCACCGCTGCCGTCGCGGATCGCATTCTGCGGGACGAGGAACGGCACGTTCCGTTCCACCAGGCCCGCCTCGGCCGGGTTGGCCGGCCTGCACGAGCGTTCTGGTGGCTGCTGTTCGGCGGGGCCGTGGTGACGGTCGCACATGACCACGCGCCAGGGCTGCGGCAGCTCGGCGTCACGCCGTGGCAGTTCGTCGTGCAGACCCTCGAAATCGTTCGACGGCAAGGGATCATGGACGGCACCGGCTACGACCCCCGGATGCCGTGGCTCGTCCGCGACCTGGCCGAACGCGCCGGCATCGAC
>NZ_JBEXPJ010000184.1:0-17097 GCF_040611995.1 Lentzea sp. NPDC006480 | reverse complement strand
GCACAGTGGATGCGTAGCATTTTTGTAACAAGTCCTCGGCCTATTAGTACTGGGCTCATCGTCCGTGCAGCTTGCGCAGGTGGTCGTAGTGCGTCGGCAGCGTCGCGAGCAGTTCCTTCTGCTTGTTCTTCATCTCCGCGAACGCCACCTCGGCGCCCGCCACCAGGTCACCGCGCTGCTCCAGCAACGGCAACGGGTGCTCGGGCAGGTAGTCGAGGCCCGCGAAGATGCAGTAGTAGCTGGAGTTCGTCCAGTAGTTGCGGAACTCCGCCTCGAAGTTCGCGTAGTAGGTCGTCTCGTCGACGGCCGGCATGTTCACCGCGAGCCCCGCCCGGTACGCGGCGAGCTTCTGCTTGAAGTCCGGCGCCAGCTCCAGTTCCTTGCAGGCCCGCCAGAACGGCGAGTCGTCGCGTGGCGCCAGCGAGAAGTGCGCCTGCAGGAAGTCGCGGCTGTCGTCGAACATGGTGTTGATCTCGCGGTTGAACGAGTCGGCGAGCACCTGGTCGAACCGCTTGTCCGGGAAGTGCTTGGCCAGTTGGTAGAGCGCGGCGGTGATGAAGTAGATGCCGGTCGACTCCAGCGGCTCCAGGAAGCACGACGACAGGCCGATGCTGACGACGTTGCGCACCCACGTGCGGCGGTTGCGGCCGACGCGGAACTTCACGTGGTTGAGCGGCTGCGTCTCGGGGTCGAGGCCCCACATGTCGCACAGCTCGCGAGTCGCCTCGTCCGCCGTGGTGAATCGGCTGGAGTAGACGTAGCCGGTGCCGAACCGGCCCAGCATCGGGATCTTCCAGGTCCAGCCGTTCTTCATCGCGATCGCCGACGTGTACGGCTCGACACCCTGAGACTCGTCGTCGTGCGGCACAGCGGTCGCGACCGCGCTGTCGTTGAGCAGGTGGTCGCTCATGTCGAGGAACGGCTCGCGCATCGCCTTGTTGATGAGCAGGCCTCGGAAACCGGAGCAGTCGACGAACAGGTCGCCCTCGACGACACGGCCGGACTTGGTGCGCAGCGCGGTGATGTGGCCGCGCTGGTCGATGACCGGCTCGGTCATCTCGTCCTCGATGTGGATCGCACCCTGCCGCTCGGTGGCGAAGCGGCGCAGGAAGTCCGCGACGAGGTGGGCGTCGAAGTGCCACGCGTAGTTCGTCCAGCGCGACCCGTCCGCGTGCCGGGGCGCCAGCTTCGCGTCGAGGATCGGCGACTCGCGGTAGCAGGCGTAGTCGAACTGCTCGTCGGTCCGCCCGGCGAGCCGCTCGGCCGTCCAGTAGTGCGACAACGGCCAGTTCGCGTGGTTGGGCAGCAGGCCGAAGAGGTGGTCGAAGTGGTCCGGCTTGCCGTGGTGCTCGCGCGCTTCGCCTTCCCCCACACCGGGAGTCCGCCAGTTGATGAACCGGACGCCCATCTTGTAGGCGGCGTTGCACTCGCGCATCCACTCGTCCTCGTCGAGGCCGAGGAAGTCGAAGAACGTCTTGTGCAGGTTCGGCACGGTGGCCTCACCGACGCCGATCCTCGGGATGGACGGCGCTTCGAGCACGGTGACCGAGACGTCCGGGCCGAGCGCCTTGCCGAGGTAGGAGGCGGTCATCCAACCCGCGGTGCCACCGCCGAGGACGGTGACCTTCCTGATCCGATGATCTTCCACCTGCAGATCCCTTCGTCCCGATTTCGCGATCTGGGCCGAAGTTAGGGGGCCGGGTGCCGGAACAGTCGCGTGCGCAGAAGAACCTCTCCGATCACGCGGGGTCAGCGAACTGAGACGCAGCGTGTCGTCAAACGAACCTGCGCGCATCCCCCGCGGACCGCGCGGGATCGCGTGATGTGGTGGTAGGCAGAGCGCCGAGAAGATGTCTTCGTGATGTCACCACGGAAGAAGGTCACCGTTCTCGGTGCGGGTATGGCAGGTCTCGCGGCCGCGTACGAGCTCGAGCAGCTGGGCCACGAGGTCGAGGTGATCGAGGCGAGCCCGCGGGTCGGCGGCCGGGTCTACACGCACCGGTTCGGGGACGGGCCGGACGCGCCGCTGGTCGAGCTGGGGGCCATGCGGATTCCCGCGCAGCACCGGCACACCCTGGACTACATCGAGAAGCTGGGGTTGTCGCACAAGCTCCGCGAGTTCCGGACGTTGTTCTCCGACGACGGTGCCTACCACCGCACCCGCGCGGGGTTCGTGCGCGTGCGCGACGCGGCCAAGGTTCTGGTGCGGGACTACCAGGAGCTCATGGCCGACGACCTCAAGGACGAGACCGTCCTGTTCGGAGCGTGGATCACCGCCATCGGGGACGCGATCGCGCCCGGCAGCTTCATGCAGGAGCTGCGGCCGGACTTCGCCGCGCTGCTCGAAGCCGTGGACCGGATCGACATCACGCCGTTCCTGGTCGGTGAGGCACGCGACCAGATCGACCTGCACGCGTTCTTCGCGGCGCATCCGGAGGTGCGCACCAGCGGCACCGGGCGGATCAACCACTTCATCGGCGACATCCTCGACGAGACCAGCGCGGGCCTGCGGCGGCTCGAAGGCGGGATGGACCAGATCGCGACCGCTCTGGCCGCCAGGATCAAGGGGCCGATCCGGACAGGTCACGAGGTGCGCGGGATCGCCGTGCACGACGACCACGTCACCGTGACCGTCTCAACTGGACTGGTCCTGCGGTGCGACTACGTGCTGAGCACGATTCCGTTCTCCGTGCTGCGCAAGCTGGAGCTCGACGGGTTCAGCGAGGACAAGCTCGCGGTGCTCGACGAGGTCACGCACTGGCCGGCCACCAAGATCGGGTTCCTGTGCCGGGACGCGTTCTGGGAACGCGACGGCATCAACGGCGGAGCGTCCTACGGCGGCGGGCACATCCGGCAGACCTACTACCCGGCGGTGGAGGGCGATCCGGCTCGCGGTGCCGCTCTGCTGGCCAGCTACACGATCGGCGCCGACGCGGCCGTGCTCGATGACCTGCCGGAGGCGGAACGGCACGCGCTCGTGCTGGACGAGGTCGCGGGCATGCATCCCGAGCTGCTGGAGGACGGGATGTTCGTCGAGGCCGTGAGCCTGCCGTGGGGCAAGTACCCGTGGAGCTCCGGTGCCGGTGTGCTGCGGTGGAACAAGGACGAGGCCGCGTGCCTGGAGGAACGTGATCGGGCCGCACGTCCCGAGCGCGGCCGGTTGTTCTTCGCGGGTGAGCCGTGCGCGACCGTCACCGGGTGGATCGACGGGGCCATCGAGTCGGCCCTGCGTGCCGTGAAGTTCGTCGAGGAGACCGGACGATGAGTGTTTTCGACCTGCCCCGCCTGCGCTTCGCCGGTGTCGCGCTGACCAGGTTGCCGACGGGGCCGCGCAACGGGCTCGTCGACTTCAGCACCCACACCGCGTTGATGGACGGCAAACCGTTCCCGCGTGATCGCCCGGCTGCCGAGTACCACGCGTACCTCGACCGCGTAGGTGGGAAGGGTGAGACGTTCGGCGCCAACGGCACGTTCAACATCGATGCCGCGATCACGGGTGTCGAGCTGGTGGCGGGCAACGTGATCACTGATGATGCCGTGGTCGGGCGCGCTGTCGACGTGTGGGGGCACTACAACGAGTACCTAGCGACGACGTTCAACCGGGCGCGGATCTTCGACGTCGACCCCGCGGGCGAGACGTCCACCACGATCATGGTGGGGCAGTTCGGGTTCGGGCGGCTGGGGCGTTCGCACGACGTCGAGTACATGTTCTCCGGCGGGGTGCACGGGATGCAGCCGCCGCGCTTTCAGTCGGACGGCCGGGTGGTGCACCAGTTCGTCGTGCGCGCCGGCGAGGAGATGATCTGGCTGGACAGTGCCGGCACCTCCCCCGCTGTTGATCGGTTGCGCTCGATGGTCGGGGCCGGTGAGGCCGACGGGCTCGTCGTGCAGCTGGTGATGGCCGATCCGGCGCCGATGCCCGGGACCAGGGCGTGGCAGTTGCGGGGCACGATCGCGCCCTGGCACGCCGGGGAGCCGCGGACCTTTCCCGCGGGGCGGGTGCTGGGCGACCTCACCGTTGATCTGCACGACGGCCTGGCCACGTTCAACCGCTTCGCTCCCGCAGACGATCTGCAGCTGTGCACCGAGTCCGGAGAGGTTCTGGCGGCTGTGCCCGGGGAGGTCGGCGTCGTCACGGTGCCGTGCCCGGCGACGGACGAAGCGTTGTGTCTGGTGAGCGGGCGTGACGTCGTGGCACGTGAGCAGGAGGTCGTGGTCGTCGTCGACGAGGCGAGCCTGTTCTTGGAGCACCCGCGTGATGCTTCGGACAGTTCGCAGGACGTCACGGTCGAGGTGCGCACGTTCGTGCGCGGGGTTCCGGCAGCCGCGGACGTCCACATCAGACAGTCTCACAACCCGCGCGCGTTTCCGCTCGACCAGCGCGAGAACATCGACGTGGTGCAACTGAGCGCCGACGTCATCAGCACGGACTCGGCGGGTCGCGGGCAGTTCGTGGTCCGGGGTGCCGAGGCCGGAGCGACGAGGCTGGAGTTCTCGCCCAGCGGGTCGATGACCGTGCGGGTGCTGCCGAATCATTGGTGGATGGACGACGTGCCGCAGGACGAGGTCACGTTCGACCTGCTCTACCGCGAGGTCTTCGCGTTCTACGAGCTGATGTACTCGTTCATGGCGGACGAGGTGTTCAGTCTGGCCGACAAGTTCCGGATCGACACGTACTACCAGATCACCTGGAACATGTGCGATCCGCGCAACCGCATGAAGACGTACTACATGCCGCAGACCCGCGACCTGACCGGCCCGCAGGCTCGGTTGATGCTCAAGTATCTGCGCGCCCGACGAGCCGAGGTGGCCGTTCCGACGATCGAGCCGTCGCTCTCGCGCTCATCACGGCCGATCACCACCCGCACCGAGTTGATCCGGGCGCTCAAGCACGGCGTGACGATCGAGCTGGCGGTGATGCTGCAGTACCTCTACGCGGCCTACTCGATTCCCACCTACGGCGCGGGCGAAGAGCTGGTGCGACGCGGTGACTGGACGCCAGAGCAGCTGACGCTGATGTGCGGCGACGGCGGCGAGACCCGCGAGGGCGGCCTGCGGGCGAGCCTGATGGACGTCGCCCGCGAGGAGATGATCCACTTCCTGGTCATCAACAACGTGCTGATGGCCACCGGTGAACCGTTCTTCGTGCCGGACATCGACTTCGGCACGCTGAACGAGCAACTGCCGGTGCCGCTGGACTTCTGCCTCGAAGCGTTCAACCTCGGCAGCGTGCAGCGGTTCATCCAGATCGAGCAGCCCGAGGGGCTCGTGGGCGCGGTCCGGCTGGGCGATCTTCCATCCACATCGGACAGTCACGACTACGCGTCGCTGAGCGAGCTGTACGGGGACATCAGGGAAGGCCTGCAACGGGTTCCGGACCTGTTCCTGGTCGACCAGGGCCGGGGCGGTGGCGAGCATCGGCTGTTCATGCGCGAGTCGGTCAACGCCCGGCACCCCGACTACGTGCTGGAGGTCGACGACCTGCGCAGCGCGTTGTTCGCGATCGACTTCGTGACCGAGCAGGGTGAAGGCCAGGTGCTGACCGAGGATTCCGAGGAGGACTCGCACTACGACACGTTCGTCCGGATCTCCGAGCTGCTCATGAAGGAACGCCTCACCGCCGCCGACAAAGGCCGCGCGCAGTGGAACCCGGCGTACCCGGTGGCCCGGAACCCGACGCTGCACGAGGGCCACGCGAAGGAACTCGTCACCGACCCGACCGCACGTGAGCTCACGGCGTTGTTCAACGGCTCGTACTTCATGGTGCTGCAGCTGATGGTCCAGCACTTCGGCAACCCGGACGAGAGCCTGCGCCGCTCCAAGTTCATGAACACCGCCATCGACGTGATGACGGGCGTGATGCGCCCACTGGGCGAACTGCTGGTGGCCGTGCCGTCGGGGCGGCACGGCCGTACCGCGGGCCCGTCGTTCGAACTCGACGAGCAGCCTGCTTTCATCCCACGCCCGGACGTCGCCCGGAAGTCCCTCTCAATGAAGTTCCGCACCCTCGCCGACGCCGCACGCAAGTGCCCCCTGGTGCACGACAAGGTGGCCGCCAACCTGGATCACTTCGCCGAGGTGTTCGCCGGGTGAAGGCGTCTGCAAGTACCACCAACTCGCAGTTGGTGGTACTTGCAGACGTAGCTCAGAGACGGCGGAGCCGGACCAGCCAGGCCGGCAGTTCCACCGGGCCGTCTGCCGGGAGGCCCGAATCCGCGGCTTCCTGGGCGATGAGCTCGGTTACGCGGGCGCGGTAGGTGGAGAGTTCCACGGACTCGATCGCCCAGCCGGTGGCGAAGCTCTCCTTGATCACCTCTGCGCTGATGCCCGAACTGAGGCCTGGTCCGGCGTCCGCGTGGGCCAGGACGTGCACGAGCGCGTTCGGGTTGCAGATGTCGTGCAGCACGGCGGCATACTCCTTGGCGACGTCGAGGTTGTCGCCGTACGCCCCGAACCCGTGGAACATCGCCACGTCGACGACCGTGTCGAAGCCAGGCGTGAGGAACGGGTAGTCGTCGGGCCGCAGCATGTTCGCGACCTCGAACCGCGCTGCGGGCGCGCCCTTCTGAACCGCGGTGCGGCGGGCGTACTCCACGGCGCTCGGCGAGAGGTCGGTGCCGAGACAGTCGTAGCCGAGCCTGGTGAACAGGATCGTGTGCTCGCCCGACCCGCAACCGGGTTCGAGCACACGACCACGCACCAGGCCTTGGCGCACGAGATCGGCGATGACCGGCTGTGGCCCGTCGATGAGCCACGGCGCGGTCTCGTCGTCGTACATGAAGTTCCAGAACTCCGGGTTGTCGAAGCCCAGGTCTGCGTGGGGATTGTCGAACCCGATGCGGCGGCGGTCGGTCAAGTGGTACTCCTCAGTTTCGTTCGACGGTGAGCGAAGTGAGAGCGGTGATCAGCGGCGTCTGGCGCCAGGACACCTCCCCCACCGGCTTGGCGTGGGGGAAGCGGGTGAAGAACGCCGTGATGCCGACCTGGCACTGCAGTTCGGCGAGATTGGCGCCGATGCACCGGTGCAGGCCGTGGCCGAAACCGAGGTGCTGGCTGTCGCCGCCGCGGATGTCGAACCGCTCGGGGTCGGTGAACCGGGCCGGGTCGCGGTTCGCGTCCTTCAGCGCACACACGATGATGTCGCCGGCCGGAACGGTCTTGCCGTCCAACGTGATCGGCTCGGTCGCCATCCGGAACGACGTCATCTGCAGCGGCGGGTCGATCCTCAGCACCTCGTGCACCGCGGCCGGCAGCAGGCTCCAGTCCGCGAGCAGCAGTTCGAGCTGGTCGGGGTGGGTCAGCAGCAGGTACAACGCCTTCGCGAGCAACTGGGTCGTCGCAGTCTGGCCGCCGATCACCAGCGTGAAGACGGTGGACGCGAGCTCCTCGTCGTTGAGGCGGTCCTCGTCGTCACGCATCGACACGAGCCGCGAAACCAGGTCGTCGCCCGGATTCCGGCGGCGTTCCTCCACGAGCCTCTTGGTGTAGTCAGAGAGCTTGTGAGTGGCCTCGACGGCCTCCTCGTTGCGGGTCAACAGGTCCAGCACGAACAGCTCGGACCAGGACCGGACGTCGGCGGCGTCCTCCGCCGGAATTCCGAGCAGCGCGCCGAGCACGGTGGTCGCGAGCGGGCCGGCGTAATCGCCTACCAGATCAGGGGTCTCGCCGAAGTTGTCGAGCAGCTCGGCGGCGACCTGCTCGACGTACGGGCGGTGGTCGGCGATCCGGCGCACGGTGAACGTCGGCGTGACCAGCCGCCGCAGCCGGGTGTGCGCGGGCGGGTCGTTGTTGAGCATGTCGTGCGCCATCACCGAGGCGACCGACTCCGGGAACGCCGAGAACGGAGCCTTGTCACCCATGCGAAACGGGTCGGTGGTGAGCCGCGGGTCCGTCAGGACGCTCCGCGTGCCCGCGTAGTCCGAGACGAGCCAGACCTTCTTGCCGTCGGGAAGCTGGATCTGTTCCACGCGAACGACGCTAAGGGCACCGGCGGACACCGCGACACTGCACGTTCACGCAGGTAGGTGGTCGTGAGCGCGTTCCCACGACCACCACCGGCATCAGGGCGCGATACGAGCCAGGTCCACCCGCGACTGGATGTTGAGCTTGCGGTAGATCTGCCGCAGGTGGAAGCCGACGGTGTGCGGCGACACGAACATCTCGCTCGCCACCTGCCGGTTCGTCAGCCCGCGGGCCACCAGCCGCGCGACCTTCGCCTCGGTGCTGGTCAGGCTGTCCCACCCGGTTTCCGGCCGGGCCTCGTGGTTCCAGTGCCGCCTGCGCACCCCGAGCCGGCGCAGCTTGCGCCGCACCCGCGCCGAGTCCCACTCCGCGCCGAGCTCGTCGAACGCGGCCATCGCCCGGTTCAGCTCGGCGATCGCCTGCTCGCGGTCCCCGTCAGCGTCACCGTCGCGCAGCAACGTGCCGGTGTCCTCGATGACCGACGCCACCGCCCACGGGTCGCCGTAGCTCTCCTCCAGCCCCGCCAGCCCGCTGACGTCGCCGTCCAGCAACGCCCTGCCGTGCCGGGCAGCGGCCACAAGTGTGGCGTAGCACTGGTTTCCGGCCGCGATCTGCTCCGCGGCGACCACGACGGTCTCCGCGAGATCGCGGGCTCCGGCGGACAACGCGGTGCGCACGGACCACGCCGTCATCGACGGGTCTTCGAGCAGCAACACCCGGCACTGCCGCGGATCCGAGAGCACCTCGCGGAGTTCTTCCATCGCCGCCTGCACACCGCGCCGCGCCGACGTGACGAGCGCTGACAACACCCGCACCAAAGCCGACCACGGTTGCGCCCGCTCGGCCGGTGCGCACTCCTCCAGTCGCCGCAAGCCGTCCGTCGCCTGCGCCAGATCACCGCGCCGCAACGCCGAGATCACCAGGACAGCGCGCAACTGCGGTTCGTACAACGGCATTTCCGCGCGCTCGGAAGCGGCGAGGCCAGCCCTCGCATCTGCTTCAGCAGCGATCAAATCACCTCTGGCCAGAAGGATCGTCGCGCGCAGCGCCAGCGGAACCGGGCTCAGCACACCGTTGTGCTCGGAGTCGATCGCCTTGCGCGCCGCCTCGGCCGCGTCGAGCGCCTCGTCGAGCCGGCGAACCCTGGTGAGCAGCCACGCCCGTGTCCACAGTGGATCGCACTGCCACGCTCGGGTCAGCGGTCCGCGCAACCGCACCGCCTCGTCGACGGCGCTCATGGCCGCGTCGAGCCTGCCTTCCCGCCAGTGCGCCATCGCCCGTACGTTCAACGCGGCCGCGCGCACGTCGTCGCTGTGCGGCCCAGGCGCGTCCAGCACCCGGTTCGCCACCTCGGCGACCTTGCTGTGGTCGTTGTGCGACATCGCGTTGAGCAGCAGCAGCTCCGGACATGGCTCGCTGGCAGCACTGCGGGACTTGGTGGCGGCCAGCGTCTCCTTCGAGACGTCGAACGCCGCCGTCGTGTCGCCGCGCAGCATCAACGCCGTGGCGAGCCACGTCCGCAACGGCCGGGTGAACTCGGGACAGGTGCCCGCGTGCACCCGCAGCTGCTCCTCGGCGAGCTCGACCGCGTCGCTCAGGCTGCCGAGCCGGACGAGCGCCGCGGTCGCCGTCGTCGCGAGCGCCACGTGATCGGTGCTGTCGGTCGGCGCGATCCGCAGTCCCCTGGTTGCGAGGGCTGACGCGGCCTGGGGTGATGCGGCGAGCATCCGTTGCGCCGCTTCCCGGATCGTGCCGATCTCCTCCTCGTCGCCGGGCACCGCGCAGTGCACCAGGTGCACCGCCGCGGCCTCGATCCGGCCACGCGGATCGCTCAGCAGCATCGTGGCTGCCTGCCGGTGCAGCATCGAGCGCAGCAGCTCGGGCACGGTGTCGAGCACCGCGCGCCACACCGGTTCGCGGTGGAACACGAACTGGTCGGAGTGGCTGCCGATCAACCCGGCGGCGAGCGCCTCCTGCAACGGGCCGAGCAGCTGGGCGGGACGTTCGCCGAGCATCTCGGCGAGGTCCTGCGGCGCGAAGCTGTGCCCGAGGACGGCCGCGACCTGCAGCACCTCCTGTGCGCGAGTCGACAGCTCCCGCAACCGCGCCCGCATCAGCCGCACGAACGGACGGGGCAGCGGCGCGCCGGGATCCGGTTCGACCGCCGAGGCGATCCCGGTCGACATCGGCCCGGACGTGAGCCGCGCGACGTGGTCGGTGACCGTGACGCAACCTTCTCGCCGCACGTCGAGCACCAGGTCGACGATCGCCTGCGGGGTGCCGCCGACGCTCTCGCACAACGCCACCACGTCCTCGCCGGGCGTCGCGTCGAGCAGGTCGCCCGCGATCCCGGCGACCGCCTCACCGGTCAGCGGCTCCAGCGGGCCCAGCCACTCGGCGCGGTGCTTGCGCGCGAGGGTGCGCAGCACGGCGCCGTTGGGCGAGTCAGCGTGATCCGCGTGCACCGCGAACAACCAGAAGACCGGCGCACTGTCCAACTTGGACACCACTGCGCTGAGCGCGTGCAGCAGCGTCAGATCGGTCCACTGCGCGTCGTCCACGGCCACCAGCACCGGGCCGCGGCGGAGGTGGCCCGCCAGCTGCGCCTCGAACCGTCCGGCGAGGGCCCCGGCCCGGTCGTCCTCCTGCCTGCCGTTGCGGGGGTTGACCAGCGTCACCGCCCGCACCAGGCCCGGCTGGTCCGCCGCGCCGTTCACCACCGCGAACCCGCGCCTGGCCGCGGAGGCCATCACCTCCAGCAGCAACCGCGTCTTGCCGGTGCCGGCACCGGACTCGAGCACGACGACTTGTGCTCGCGGTCTCTCGACGCTTTCCCGCATCAACGCCTCGATGCGGGACACCTGATCCACTCGGCCGTGCAACGACCACCTGAGACCGGTCGTTTCCGGTACCGCCGAGTCCGCGAGCTCTTCCAGAATCCGACGCTCCACACTCTCTCCCCGTCGGCTGTGCAGTCACTTCGGCGGCGGCGTGCAATTGAGGATAGGTATGTCAAAACTCCGCTGGCCAGATATACGTCTCAGTACGCCACCTCCTCGCGGATTCACCGGCAGGTGCGGTTTCCCGCGCATTTCAGACATGTTCGCGCAGGTCGCGAGGCGCGTTCCGGCGGAGTTAAGGCCACCGCCCCGCAGTGCTCAGGATATGAATTTAAGGTTGCCCTGACATTGTCACCGTCTAGACCAAAAGGACCGAAACGGTCTCACCACGACCATAATGACCAAAACTCTAGGGGAACACCCAGACCGCCGAGTACCCCTACCCGCACACGCCCGAAACTCCTACCAAACGAGACGACGCACTCAAGATAAATCGGGTTCTTCAGAGATCCGCCAAAACCTCGTTTGGCACCGAATCTCGACTATTCAGGTGGCCGCGCTCCCACCTCACGAGCGAATTCCGGATTCGCCCACCGCTCCTTCATTCCGCCGCAGCGGCCTGCTCCGGCGGGGTCGATAGGCTGGACCGGGGGGACGGGAGAGGGTGAAGAAACTGCTGCGTCTACTCGGGGAAGTGGCCGCGCACGCGGACGGGGTGCCGGTCGATCTGGGGCATCCCAAACAGCGGTGCCTGGCGGCCGCGCTGGCGGTCGACGCGGGCCGGGTCGTGCCGGCGGACCGGCTGCTCGACCGGGTGTGGGGTGCGGACGCGCCGCAACGCTCCACGCTGCACAGCTACATCTCCCGGTTGCGGCTGGCGCTGGCCGACGTCGAGGACCTGTCCGTCGAGCACCGGTCCGGCGGCTACGCGTTGATGGGCGACGCGATCGATCTCCTGCGGTTCCGCGACCTCTGCGCACGCGCGCGGACGGCCCCGGACGACGCCGCGCGGCTGCTGACCGAGGCACTGGAGCTGTGGCAGGCGGAACCGCTGGCGGGACTCACCGGCGAGTGGGCCGAAGCCGAACGCGCCCAGCTGGAGCTGGAGCGCCTGGCGGCCCGGAACGACCTGGTCGACGCCCGGCTCCGGCTCGGCCACGGCGGTCGGCTGGTCGTCGAGCTGGCCGCCCGCGCCGCCGAGCTCCCGCTGGACGAACGGGTGCAGGGCCAGTACCTGCTGGCCCTGCACCAGGCCGGCCGCACCGCCGACGCGCTGGACCACTACCGGCAGGTCCGCGAGCGGCTGGTCGAGGAGCTCGGCACCGAACCGGGCACCCCGCTGCGCGAACTGCACAAGCAGCTGCTCGCCGACGACGCGCGCGTGGTCCCGCTCGTGCCCCGCCAGCTGCCCGCCGCGCCGGTGTCGTTCGTCGGCCGCCGCGAGGAGCTGGACCGGCTCGACGCCGCCGGTGACACCGTGGTGATCTCGGCGGTCGCCGGCGCGGGTGGCATCGGCAAGACGTGGCTCGCGTTGCACTGGGCCCATCGGCACACCGAACTCTTCCCCGACGGACAGCTGTTCGTAGACCTGCGCGGCTTCTCCCCCGACACGTCACCGCTCGAGCCCGGCACCGTGCTGCGCGGGTTCCTCGACGCGCTGGGGGTCGAGGACGACAAGACTCCGGCCGCCACCGAGGCGAGGTCGGCGTTGTTCCGCAGCCTGGTCGCCGAGCGGCGGATGCTGATCGTGCTGGACAACGCCGCTACCGCCGAGCAGGTCGTGCCGCTGCTGCCCGGCGCGGGGTCGTGCACCGTGGTCATCACCAGCCGCCGGGTGCTGACCGGCCTGGTCGCCCGCCACGGCGCCCGCCACCTCGACCTCCACCTGCTGTCCGACGACGAAGCCCGCGCGTTGCTGGAACAACGACTCGGCGCGGCGAGGCTCGCCGCCGAACCGGACGCGGTCACCGCGTTGCTCGGCTACTGCCGTCGTTTCCCGCTGGCACTGGGCATCCTGGCCGGACGCGCGGCCACCCAGCCGCGCCTGCGCCTCGCTGAACTCGCCGACGAGGTGCGCGACTTCGGCGTCGACGCGCTCGACGACGACGATCCGACCGCAAGCCTGCCCGTCGTGCTCGCCACCTCCTACCAGGCGCTCACGGCCGAACAGCAGGAAGCGTTCGGGTTGCTGGGAGTCGCACCCGGCCCGGACATCAGCCTGCCCGCCGCCGCGAGCCTCACCGGCCTCACACCGGCACGTGCCGCACGGGTGCTGCGCGCGCTGCGGGAAGCCTCGTTGCTGGACCGCAGCGCGGACGGCCGGTACTCGATGCACGACCTGATCCGCAGCTACGCGGCCACCAAAGCTCCTCAGACGCTGAGGGACGCGGCGCTCGACCGGGTCGTCGGCTTCTACCTGCACACCGCCTACGCCGCCGACCGCCTGCTCAACCCGTTGCGCCCACCGATCCAGCTCACCTCGCGGGGCACCCCGCATCCGCTGACGGACCCGCTGGCCTGGGTGGCCGCCGAGCACGCCTGCCTGATGGCCGCCCAGCACACCGCCGCCGACCGCGGCCGGCACGACGTCGTGTGGCAGCTGGCGTGGTCCCTCGCGACCTACCACTACCGCGGCGGCCACCGCCACGCCGAAGTCGCCGTGTGGCGCGTCGCGGCGGAGAGCACCAGCCACCTGCCCGATCCGGCCGACCACTGCCGCACCCTGCGCAGCCTCGGCACCGCCCACGCGCTGCTGGGCGAGCACGAGGAGGCCGTGCGGCACCTGAAACAGGCGCTGGCCCTGGCGGAACAGCACCACGACCTCACCCAGCAGGCGCACACCCGCCACTCGCTGGCCTGGACGTCGACGATGCGCGGGGACGACCGCGAGGCCCTGCACCACGCCAGGCACACCCTCGACCTGCACCGCGCCCTCGGCGACCCGCTGCGGATCGCCCGTTCGCTCAACACGGTCGGCTGGACGGCGGCCAGTCTCGGCGACCACGACACGGCCCGCGAGCACTGCCTCGAAGCCCTCGCCCTGCATCGGCTGCACCACAACCCGAGCGGCGAAGCGACCACTTTGGACAGTCTCGGCTACGTCGAGCACCTGTCCGGCAACCACGATCAGGCCATCGACCACTACCGGCGCTCGCTCGTGCTGTACGAGGCCGAGGGCAACTCCGTCGAAGCCGCGCACACGCTCGACCGGCTCGGCCAGTCCCACCTCGCGCTCGGTCAGCGCGACGAGGCGCGTTCGGTGTGGCAGGAGGCGCTGGAGCTCTACCGGGTGCAGGGCAAGGACAGCGACGCCGAACGGGTGCGGGGCCAACTCGACACCCTCGCGGAGGACTCATGAACGACGTGCGGGTCGAGATCACCGGCACCACCACGGTGATCTGGCTGAACCGGCCGGATCGGCGCAACGCGGTCGACGGGCCGATGGCCGCCGAACTGCTGGACGCGTTCCTGTCGTTCGAGGCCGACGACAGCCAGCGCGTGGCGGTGCTCGCCGGTGCGGGCGGCACGTTCTGCGCGGGCGCGGACCTCACCTCGGTCGGGGATCCCGCGCGCCGCAACGAACTCGACCCCTCTGGTGGCGGAGCAGGACCGATGGGGCCTTCCCGGTTGCAGCTCAGCAAGCCGTTGATCGCGGCGGTCAGCGGTCATGCGGTCGCGGGCGGGCTGGAACTGGCGTTGCTCGCTGATCTTCGCGTGGCCGAGAGTGACGCGGTGTTCGGCGTGTTCTGCCGGCGCTGGGGTGTGCCGTTGATCGACGGTGGCACGGTTCGCCTGCCCCGGATCGTGGGCCTGGGCCGGGCGCTCGACCTGATTCTGACCGGACGGCCGGTCGCCGCTGCTGAAGCACTGGCGATGGGGCTGGTCAACCGCGTCGTCGAACCGGGCCAGGCGGTGACTGTCGCGATGGAGCTGGCGTCGCAGATCGCCGCGTTCCCGTTCGAATGCGTGCTCACGGACCGTGCGTCGACCTACGCGGGCCTCGATCTGCCGGTGGCGGAGGCGTTGCGCGCGGAAGGCGTGGCCGGAGTGCCGATCGTGCAGCGGGAAGGTGCTTCCGGCGCCGCCAGGTTCGCGGGCGGCGCCGGAAGACACGGACAGTTCTAGCCGGTGATCACCGCGCCACCGACGATCGGCAGCACGACCTTGCTGACACCGAGCGACACGTTCAACGCGATACCGGCGGCCCCGGTGTCCGTTGCCACGTAGCCGCTGTGGTTCGTGACGATCACGATGCCGATGCGGTGACCGGCCGGGATCAGCGCGTCCCGGGCGTGCAGCCGCCAGCTGACGTCCACGGTCCCGTTGGTGGGCAACGGGGTTGACGTCTCCAGTGACGTGCGGTTCTTCGCGTCGATGGAGCCCCGGGTCAGCATGGTCGCGGTGACCGCCTGCACCGAGACGTCCGGCGGGCGGGCGCAGCCGGTGCGGTCACGCAGGTCCGCTCGCGTGCAGGTCTCGGTGGAGAGCTGGATCGGTGACCGGTCCGTCATCACCGCCTGGGTGCTCGGGCCGTAGTCCACCAGCAACGCGGTCAACGGCGTGGACGCCCGGTTCGACGTGACCCTCGCCGTGACGCGGACCGCGCCGGACACCCGCGCGGCCTGCGTGAGCGGTGGCGTCACGTAGACCAGCCGGCGCGGATCCGCCGTCTCCGGGTTGGCCATCATCTGCGTCTCGCTGAGGTTCGCGTTGTCCCCCAGGCGTTGCGTGCCGGTACCAGGAGCGGTGGTCAGCGAACCCGACATGCCACCGGCCGCCGGGCCGAAGTACAGCGTCGTGTCCCTGGTGTTCGGTCGCGGCCAGGAGGCGTCCTGCTCCCAGGTGCCGTCGGGCTTCTGGAAGTCGGCCATGGGCTCGTTCATGATCCCGTTCTGCACGCCCTTGAGCCAGTGGTCCATCCACAGGCCCATCACGCGCTGCCACTCGGCCTGCCGGAACGAGATCGGGTCGAGGTGCCCGCCGCGGTGCAGCCAGATCTTGCGCGGCACGCCCCGGTCCGCGAGCTGCTGCCACCAGCGGCCGAACTGCGACGGCTTGACGTTCCAGTCGCCCTGCCCGTGCACGACGAACACCGACGCCGTCACGTTCTGCGCGGTCTGCCGGTAGTCGCGGGCCTTCCAGAACGACGTGTAGTCGAAGGTCTCGTCGCCGTCCTCGGCCGCCAGCTTGTCGAGCACCGGCTTGCACTTCGCCTTCTGCGCGGAGCTGATCACGTAGTTGGCGAGGTAGGTCGGGTAGTCCTTCGAGTGCGCGCCGCGGTAGGCGATGCCCTGGTCACGGGAGTACTCGTACCAGCTGGAGATCGCGGCGATCGGCACGATCGTCTTGACGCCGGGTATGTTCGCCGCGGCAGCCGCGTTGGGCAGGGTTCCGTTGTAGGACACGCCGATCATGCCCACGTTGCCCGTGCTCCAACTGGCGGTGGCGGGCCTGCCGTCGGCGTAGAAGGCCTTGGCCCGGCCGTTCAGCCAGTCGACCACGGCCTTGACGCTGGCGGTGTCCTCGGGGCCACCCGTGGTCGGGCAACCGGTCGACCGGGAGGTGCCTTGCATCTCCATCTCGACGACCGCGTATCCGCGCGGCACGAAGTACTCGTCGTACCACCGGCTGAAACCGCGCGGCACGTCCATCGCCTTCGCCGCGAAGGTGCCCAGCCCGTAGTAGGGACTGGCCTCCATGACGATCGGCACCTTCGCCGTGGTGTCCGGACGCATCACGTCCGCGGCGATCCGGTCCAGCTCACCGTCCGCGTCGCTGTCCATTGTGGACTCGACGTACACCGTCTCGGTGATCGCGGCAGGGGCTGCGTTGGAGACAGGCGTGAATGTCGTCGCGGCCGTCAGCAGGATGGCCGCGACGAGGTAGACCCTTCGCATGAGTTCCTCCGTCGGAGGACCCGTTCACCCGCAGGGGTGTGGTGAATCGGGTCCTTCCAACGGATCTCACCGAAACCGGCGGTGTGTCCGGTACGGCCGAAAGATCTAAACCTTGGCCAGGTGGGGCGTGCCCTGGTCTGGGATGGAGTAGGCCGGGGCCGGGAGTGTGACGCCGTGCTTCAAGGCGACATCGATCTCCCAGGCCAGCAGCGAGGAGACCAATTCGCCCTCTGACCTGCTGAGGGTCCTCTCGATGCCAGACATCTCGAAGAAGTCGTCCACACCGATCCACCGCATGGCCAGGTGCCCACGCTCGATCCCCGCGTCGTTTCGACCACTGGCGAGGTGACCCGGCCACCTCACGGTGCGCGCCCGCGCGTCGCCCGCATCTCGGTCAG
>NZ_JBEXPJ010000183.1:0-17173 GCF_040611995.1 Lentzea sp. NPDC006480 | reverse complement strand
GGAGGGCGGCCGGGTGCGACCCCGCGCGCCGCCTCATGCATGGCGCGAGCGCCCAACGCGGACTACCCAATGGCCCTGGTAGGACCAGAACCTGTTGCGCTGACGAACGTTCGTCCCGAAGCAGGCACTGTCCCGCCGTCATTCTGGCGCAGGAATCGTTCAGCGATACCCGCGCCGACGCCTCCGATCTCCTGTGACCATCCAGCCGACTGGAACCTCGCACACGAAGGAGCCGTCCGATGGACGTCGAGCCCTACCCATTCGAAGAACCGGTGCACAGTGCGCGGGAGCTCACGACGCGCGGCTACGTCATCACAGACAACGGTGTTATCACAGGCACATACGACGACAGCGACGAGGATGGGGCGGTCTGACCGCCGTCTCATCGTCCTCGCGGTGCCCCGCTCATGATCCCGTTGACCAACCGCCGCGCAAGAACAGCGAACAACGCGATCATCGGCAGCACGCCGAGAGTGGCTCCAGTGATCATCAGGCTGTAGTCGGTGAAATAGCCCCCTGCCAGCTGCGAGACCACCACCTGTACGGTCGGGCTGTTCTGCGGGTCGAGCACGATCAGTGGCCAGAAGAAGTCGTTCCAGGACACCATGAACGACAGCATCGCAAGCACGCCGAGCTGCGGGCGCAATCCGGGCAACGCCACATGCCAGTAGACGCGCCACAACGAGCACCCGTCGACGCGTGCCGCGTCCACAAGCTCTTGTGGCACTGACTCCTCACATGCCTGACGCATCCAGAAGACACTGAAAGCGTTCATCAACCCTGGCACGATGACGGACCTCAGATCCCCGTACCACCCAAGAGCGACAACGAGCATGAACAGCGGCACAACACCGAGTTGGGCAGGCACCATCGTCGTCGACAGCACGACGAGGAACAGCGGTCCGCGGCCGCGGAACCGCAACCGTGCGAACGCGAAGCCGGCAAGGCTGGACAGCACGACGTTGGCGAATGCAACAACTGCCCCGACGACGAACGAGTTCCGCAGTGCGGCCCCGAACTCGACCTTCTCGAACACACTGACGACGTTGTCCCAGAGGTTCTCGCCCGGGATCAGCATTGGCGTACCGCGCGCCACCGCTGTCGAATCCGCTGTAGAGACCACGATCGACCAGTACAGCGGATACAGCGAAACGAGAACCACAGCGACCAACGCGAAGTACACCCACCAACGCGACCCCGCGCGCGTCGGCCGACTGATCGTCGCATGTGGGAGCCCCATCGAATTCGCTCCTCACTCGGACGATGCCAACCGACGCACGAAGCTGAAGTTCATCGCGGCGCACAGAAGGGTCAGCAGGAACACCATCCACGAGACAGCAGCCGCGTAGCCGGCGTCGAACAGCTCGAATCCCTTTTCGTACAGATACATCGTGATCGTCTGGAGCTGCCGATCGTCCCCGCCCAGGGTACCGCCGCCGAACAGCCGAGGTTCGGCGAACAACTGCAGGCCAGCGATTGTGGAGGCGATCACGGTGAAGATGATCGTGGGCCGGATGGATGGCACGATGATCGACCAGAAGACGCGCCAGGTCGAGGCACCGTCGATCACCGCCGCCTCGACCTGGTCCCGCGGCACCGACTGCATCGCTGCCAGATACACCAGCGCGTTGTACCCCGTCCAACGCCACATGATCATGACGGCGACCACAAGATAGCCCGTCAGCCGGTGCGTTGCCCAATCGACACGGCCTATGCCGACCCAATCGAGCACGGCGTTGACGACGCCGTAGTCGCGACCGAACAACTGCGAGAAAACCAGGCCCACCGCGACCACGGACACGATGTTCGGCACGAGCACACTGGTGCGCCAGAACATCCGGCCGCGCAACCCGCGGTCGAGCAACGCCGCCAGCCCCAATGCTGCGAGCAACGTAGGCACAGTGGCCAACATGAGCATCGCAGTCGTGTTGGCCACGGCGTTGCGAAAATGCTTGTCACGTAACAGGTCTGCGTAGTTGCCCAGCCCGACGAATCGCTGCTCACCTTGCAGCATCTGCCAGTCGTGCAGCGAGATCCAGCCCGTGAAGGCGAGTGGGAAGAGTCCAAACACGAAGAACAGCAGGAAAAACGGAGAAATCATCAGGTACGGCGTCAACCGAAGGTCCACAAGCGACCATCGATGCCCACGCCACGTCGGGGTGCGAACGTTGTCGGGCGAATCCGGCAGTTTCCTTCGGGCGCGGGTGCGACGGCTCAGGTCGAACGCCACCGAACACACCTCACTTCAGCGCCGTCTTTGCTTCGGTCACGGCCTGCATGAAAGCCTCCTGCGGAGGCTGCGCACCCGACTCGGCACGCCCGAGCGCGGCACCGAAGATGGGCCGTACGACGGAGTCGCGAAGTCCTCGGTAGCTCGGGTGCAGACCGTCGGCCGCGCTGGCGAAGAGCTTGCCCACCGGTGCGCCACTGAAGTAGTCGTCGGTTTTGCCCACTACGCCCGGATCCTGGTAAATCGACGGCTCGCTGGGCAGGCTACCGGTGTCCAGGAAGATCCGCTTCTCCTGCTCGGGAGCCGTGAGGAACGCTGCGACGTCATACGCCTCCCTGGTGTGTTGCCCCTGCCGCGGCACGGTGAGGAAGGAACCACCTTGGTTCCCGCCACCTTCCGGCACTGTTGTCACGTCCCACTTGCCGCGGTTCTGATCACCGCCGGCGTTTTTGACCAGCGTCAGCATCCAGGCCGGGCACGGCATGGTGGCGAAGGAGCCCTGCTGGATCGCGACGGTCCACGGTTGGGTGAACGGGCTCACCCTCGCCGTCTGACCTTTCGTGCCGAGACGCGCGGCTGTGTCGAAGGCGCGCTTGAGGTTGCTGTTGCGATCACCGATGAATGAATCGTCTGCGCGCGCGAAGTATCCTTCTTCCGATTGATTGAGCATGGCGGTGTAGATGCTGGCCGAGGAGTCGGCGAACTTCACGTCAGGTTTGGCCTGGGCGAACCTGTCAGCAGTTCGCTCATACTGTTCCCAGGTGGGCCAGAGCTTCGCGACCTGTGTCCGGTCTGTGGGCAGCCCGGCCGCCTGGAAGTAGTCCTTCCGGTAGCACATGGCCAGGCTGCCCATGTCGGTGCCCAGGCCCATCACAACCTTGCCGGAATCTGCAAGGCCCTGCTCCCACTTCCAGCTCACGTAACGGCTCTGCAGGTCGCGAGCGCCGAGATCGGCCAGATTGACGAACTTGTCGAAGGACTGGCGCAGTTGAGGCATGTAGCCTTCCTCGACGGCGACGACGTCGGCAGCGCCCTTCCCTGCCGCGAGCTGGGTCACCAGCGACTTGTGGTGGGGATCGAACTCGGAAATCCGCGGCTGCAGCCGAACCCCTGGATGTTGCGCCTCGTACTCACGGAACAACTGCTGGTAGCCGAAGTCGCCGAAGGTGGCGACAGTAATTGTGATCTCCCCGCGGCCACCACCGGTTGCACACCCAGCAGCGAGCAGGGCCACCACAACGACAGCCCATCGCCCTCGCCCCCGACGTCTGGCACTCATCGGACCTCCTCCGCGCTGGCCCCAGGCGACTCCGGTTACATATTCTGTTGGCGGCGGTCCAGCCGATCGCGGCAGCAGGATCGAACGGGCAGAAAAACCTGCCTCAACACGTCCCGCTGTGCGTCGGCGAAACGCTCAGTGCGACGGGCGGGCATGGTCGATACTCTGTGTTGATTGGAGCCAACACCGATCGAGGGTGTTCTGGATCTGTCGCGAGTCTGCCGCGGCGAGCTCGTCGTGACTTTGCGTGGGCGCACCTGCAGCCGGAGTGTCTGTGACCAGGCGGCACCACGAACGTCTTCCTCGCAGCGGAGCGTGACATGAACGCCCCGGTCAGGCAGGGTGAGCGCCGACCAACCGAGGCATGGCGCGGTTCCCCATCAGCCCAGTGCCTACGCGAGATCACCACGACACCGTCATCGCCGATCGGCCATGCCGACATCCGCCGGCCAGCCTGCGTATTCCAGCCCGCCGTCCCTGCGTACGGCATCTATTCGTACACGGTAACTTAGATCACGCCGTCGGCATGCGACGACAGCACGCTGATCTCTCCGCCATAGTCGACCCCCGGCGACGGCACCGTGATCTCCTGGTCCAGGAGATCACGGTCCGATTCGCGGGGGTGCCGAACCCGATGACGGCACCCCCGATGATCGGGCCAGACCAACGAGGGTGATCCGTGACGGTTGCGGACCTGGTACCCGTAGACGTTGATCGGCTCGGCCCTGGAGCTGGCACCAAACCCCGCGAAGCTCCGGCCTCCGCTCGGCACAACCTGAGCGGTTAGTTGCCCCACGCGCCACGGGGACGAAACCGACGAGCGCAGGTGCCCACAAGCAAACCCTGAGCCTTGCGCAAGTAGCGGACACAGATGTAGCAATGACCACCGAAGCAGCAAATGCGAACGAAGCCGCGGCGGTAGCGGTGGTCCGCATGATAGAAATTCATAATGCTACTGGATAGTCAGCCAATGAAATCCGCTGAAACCCCTTGACTGCTTTCCGGAACAGCCGACGATGAAGTCGACCAGGAGGTTCCAGCGACACGGTCAAACCTGAGTTCCTGCTGCCCCCTACCCGTGCATCGGTCAGGCCGCATCAGAAACGGGGTGTAACACATTCCGCCCCTTTTCCGTGATGCAAGCCCGTACGAGCCAGCCGACGGCAACCTGCCTCGCCGGAACGATTAGATCCTCGGCGATGAGGTGCAACACCGCCACATGATCACACCAACCGCCGTCGATGCGGAGGTTGGGTACGCAGCTGACCAACAGCTCCGCCCGACCGGCCTCGACCGCCCGCAGCGTGGCGAGTTCTCGGCAGCTCAGATCATTTCGCTCCATCATGGCAGTCCGCCCTCGTAGTGCTTCGTGTCGCACCAGAGTGAGCCATGCCGATCCATGAAGTCTCAACGGCGCCTGGCTGGTCGTGCGGCACCGGGTGAAACGTGCACCTTCAACGCGAACAAGGGCACCGACCTCGACATACCGCGGCCGCAGCTGCGACGTCTGGTTCACTGAATCTCCGGTCTTTCTCCACGCGCCGAGGTTACCGATCATGGGACTTGCACACGAGGCCACCGAGCCCTGGACGACGGCCAGCGAAATCATCGTCGGCCGGGATGTCAACGCGATATCGATGCGAGCGGGACTTGGCGCGGAAGTACATCACCACCTGATCCTCGGCGGGCATCGTGGGACCCTGTTCGTCTCCCCGGGCCAACCCCCTCGGTGGGTCTTTCTCACCGGTCCGTCGGGGCCGATACGAGTAAGCACGCTCAAGGATCTGCTGCTCCTCCAGGTCGCGTTCAAACCAGTCGGTTCCGTGCTGGCGCTACCTCCGGAGAATGGAGGCACTTGGGTGGTGCCGCCCGCGTCGAGCTGGCCGTTCCCGTGGTATGCAGTTCTCACAGCTGCGCGCAGAACTACCGGGGCATCCTGGTGATCAGCCACGTCCTGGTGATCAGCCACGTCGTGGAGCTGTCTCAAGGTGATCGCACGATGACCGCTCAGATGACGCCGAGTTACAGCGCGTAGGCGACAGCACATGCACGATTGCGCAACTGAAAGTAGGAAAGCATCGGCGCCGGAGGGAGCAACCTGTCGCTCCGCTGCCGCTCAGCACCATCGGGCATGTCACGCTCGCGCCCCGACCACCTCAGGACGTTGACCAGCCGCTCGTAGATGACCCGAGCGCCTCGGTAACACCGCCGCCAAGCCGCACTCGACGGCCGCGATCGGCTTCGAACTGACGGAGCACACCCATCACGTCAACGGTGGCGACATCGGCCGCTGCGACGAACAACCTGAGCGGCGCTCAGCCAGTTCCCCAGAGGGAGCTCCAGCTCAGGCCGCAGCCTCAACTGGCCGGCCAGACGAGCGAAAGGGTTGGGAACGGTGGCGTAGTGCGCGACGCGAAGTCGGTCCATTCCAGGAACGTGCCATCAGGACGACGTCGACCTGCGGGTCGAAGCGAAGCGTCTTACGGCGGGCATGCGGAATCTCCGTGGCGCCCGGACAGGCGGAATCGGCAGTGGGAGGGGCGCACGATGGATGGCGCCCACCCTCCAACGGAACGAACGTGGCCGTGGCGGCGATCAGCAGCCGTCGGACCAGCGAGCGAGCAGGTCGTCGATCGCGCTGTCGATGTCGATGTGCTCGTGCTCGTGGCCGAGCGGCACCGCGATCGTGCTCGCCCGAAGGAACTCAGCGATGTCATCGGGCGCGGTACGGAGCCGCGCAGCGCCGGTATCCGAAATCAGTTCGATGATCAGAGCGCCGGTCGTCTCCGGCCGCAACCGGATATCGCCCTGTCCCACCGGAGCGGCCAGACCATCGATTAGCATCTCTCGGTCCAGCACCCACTCCACCTTGCGGCGAGCCCCGCCGTCGAATCGCATCGTGACCGTGTAAGGGTCCTCGCATGTGTACTCGAGCTCGACGCCGATCTCGCGTACGTTGCCGTGGGCATCAAGCAGGTCGAACCGCGTGTGACCGTGGATGGCTGGCGAACAACCTCTCATGACGACCTCTTCTCGGGACCGCGACCGCCGCGGTCGTGCGGTGGCCCGAACCCCGCCTGGCGAACACTGACGCGGCATGGCCCGTAGTGCGGATTCAGCCTGTTCGCGGATGCGTGGATCACCTGCCGGTTTCCCACCTTGACTCCGCCGTCTCAGTGTCAACACGGCCGCTCCATGAAATCTTAAGAAGACCTCAATGTTGTCTCCCGTGGCCCTGGAGCAAGGCGAAGGCTCACGAGGCACCCTCCGGACCTGTCCCCGCCTACCTCGGATCCACCAGCACCATCCCGTCGTTGCCGGGAGCTACCTCGCCCGCTGGTACTACCACCTGAGGTGAGACTGCTTCAGCGCGAGAACCGGTTTGAGCTTGCCGGACCTCTCGCCAGGAGTGAGCTCGACGAGCGGAATCCGCGCCGCGGCCGCATGCAAGATCGCGTTGCACAATGTTAGGTGTGACAACTGACTTGCTTCAACCGTGAGCCTGGTAGACCCCCGGATCACTACAGTTCCCTGCCTGAGTCGCCGCAGGGCGCCAGCAGTCTCAGCGATCACGACGAGCGGATGGCAGTGGCCACAATCGCGGATGGACAGGACCCAGTAGGCCAAACGCGATGTGCACAGCGAACATCGCAGTTCGTCCACACAGGACTCGTTAACCTCAACCGTGAAAGCTCGCGAACGGTACTTAACCTGACGCGCCTAGGCGTTCACACTTCACCGGACCACACAACACGCACCTCGTGCACCGTCTCCGAGACTCCGTCATTACCGTCAAGGCCTGGCATGACGAACTCCCACACCGAGGGACCGTCCCGACTGCTGAGGTCGGTCGTCGTCCAGGCGAAACCGTTGGCCGGAGAGCAACTGATCTCAGCCTCGAACCGCTCCCCACAAGTGATCGTCGCCTGCCAGGTTTGTTCAGGCTGAGGTGAAAGCACCGTCATTTGCGCCGAGCCAGACGCCAGTTCGGACTCGTACAGGCGGACCTCCCCGGCGTGGCCCAGATCCACGGTCGCCGTTGCCGCGGCGACATGCACGACACCATTCAGTGATGCTGTCACGCTGTGGTCCGCACGCGACACCGAAGTGCAGACGACACCACCGAAGCAGTCGAGCACGGTGCGCAGCCCGCGCCCGTCGTCGAAGCACACCCCGTGTGCCCAGACCAACGTCGACCCGGCGCCGTTCTGCGGCGTGACGAGCACCTCCAGAGTGCCGTCGATCGCTCGCGCCGCGCACACCGAGTTCACGGCCGTGACGATGCGACCATCCGCGGCCACATACCAGTCCTCCTTGATGTCGCTGGCCCGCACGCGCCCTGCTTCCACTGCGAAGTCCTTGTCGCCCCACCGCACTCGCACCGTAGATTGGCCCGAAATGACAAGTTGGTCGCCGGCGGAGGCCACCAGCACGCCGTTCGACCGGCTCACGCTCAGCCCCACGAGCTCGAGCTCCGCGCCCCGCAGGAACGCGTCGAACGCCGACCGGCAGTTGTCACACGAGTCCGGCCCCGGCTGACCAACCGCAATGGACATCCAGCGGTGCGTACAGCCGAGCAGATCGAGCTCGCCGGTGCGGCGGTCCCAGCTGACGCCCGCTGGCTCGTCGTCAACGGACTCGATCATGACGGCCGCATTGGAGACTGTTACCCGCCAGCCTGTGCGAGCACAGCGCACGTCCAACGCTCCAGAAGCGGTGATCTCGGCGGCGCCCTCCGCACAGCTGATCCGCGTCTGGCCGCTGTCTGGATCCAGTCTGAACACGGTGCCGCATTGCCGCACTTGCGCCTTGTCCAACCGGTTCACCTCGAGTTCGAGGTCGTCGGCGAATCCGACGCGCGCGGCGTCTGCATCCACCTGCGCCGTCGCCTCGCGCTCACCGGTTCGCACTCGAACCGCCCCTGTGCCGAACCCATAGGCCACTCGAGGTTCGTCGTCTTCGTCAAGTCCCACGCGAAGTGCGAACGGGTCACGTATCGCTTTGAGCCTTGCCGTCCGCACCCGCACGCCCGCTCCGGAGAAAGCCGCCGAAGCGGAGTCACCGAGCTGGACTTCGTTGTTGCCTAGTGTGAAGGTGGGTGAACCACCCACCTGGAAGTACACGTCCATGCGGCGTTCGCAATCGCTCTGGCGGCTCGTGACACCGCCCGACGGACCGCTGGTCATCAGACGGTGCTCCGCGCCGAACGCGGTCACTTTCGACTTGGCGCCGCCAAGCGGGGTGATCATCGTGCCGCACTGTTCCGAGGTGACCACCTGGTCATCGCTGGCCGTGGTGGCCAGGCCGGAACAGATCCCGTCGCACGAGCGGCGGGCTTCAGCGAGCGTCCGGCTGCCACACACCGGCAGTCCTCTGAAGACAGCGTTGTCATCGGCCCCTCCCCGCAGCGCACCGAGGCTGACAGACCCAAGCTACTGTCCAGTTGCCGGGAAACGAATAGCGCATTGCGAACTGGCCCGAACGGCCACGAATTCATGCTCCAACGGTCGACCGAAGCTGGATCGGTCGTCTCATTAGGAGCGAACCCGGAGTCGTCACGCGGTCAGCTGTACGCCGGAAGCTCAGTTGGGCGGTGCCAGCTCCGCCTCTACCGTTGCCCTGTCCTCTTGATGCAAGGGTCCGCGAGCAGCTCGAGGGTCAACGAGAGCCCGGTTCTTGTGTGCCGATACTCGCTGACTTTGCGCCAGGCGTGCTCTCGGACAACACCGACTCACCTTCGGCGCGACAGCCGGCACGCTTTCCGACGACCATCGACGCGGCCTGGTGGTAGTGGTCCGCGGCCTCGCGCCATCGCTCCACCGGTACCAGGCTGTCTGCGATATTCGTGTGCAGCATGAGCATGACCTTCACGACTTCGTCCTGGTTCGCCTCGGTACGGCGGGCTTCAGCCTCTGCAAGCAGCGCTAGCGCAGTTCCCATCCACAGCCTGACGTCGAAGTAGTCGTAGTCCATCGACATCTCGTACGCCTGCAGGTTGTGCGTCATGCCCACCTCAGCTGGCCGAGGCTGAGCAGCACGGTTCCAGCGCACGTGTGCGCCACCATGTTCCCAGGGTCATGACCCGATCTGCCGGGAGACCACACTCGCGGGCCGAAGCGAGCGGTGCGTGACAGCCGTCGTGCCACTGGTACTACGCCCGGGCGACCTGGGTCAGCATCTCGACCTCGGCCACATGGTCGCCCAGCTCCCGTGCTGCTCGTGCTCCGATCTCGAAAACCTCGTCTCGGCGGAACTCCGGCCCGCGTCCTCGCACGTAGTGGTACAGCGCCCAGGCGAGATCGAGTGCCGCCTGGTACCTGCCGAGTACGGCGAGCTCGCGCAGCACGGCCAGCCAGTTCGTCGCCTCGTTGTCGAGCCATTGCTGCGCCTCGGCCAGTGACTCGAACTGGCTGTCCTGCGACACCTCGGACACGCCAGGATAGAAGAACTGGCCCGCCGCACACGACATTCGCAACACGTAGGCATAAACGTCGTCACGTAGTTGGTTGTGCAACTGTTCGGGTTCGTCCGTGGCAAGGCACTCACGAGCGAACAGGTGGAGCAGGTCGTTGAATTGCAACCGCCTCGGTGCCAACGTAACGGCCAGCAAGGACGCTTCCACCAGCTCATCCAGGTGCTGGTCGATCCGGTCCGCTGGAACTCCGGCGGCCACCGTTGCCAAATCGTGGTCGAAATGCTCACCAGGGATGAGTGCGAGGCGGCGGAACACGACTTGCGTCATCGACGACAAGCGCCGCAACGACACCTCGAACGCGGGACGCAGCTGCAGGTCGCCCGCCGACAGCGAGTCGAGCCTCGTCCGCTCGTCCTTCAACTGCCGCACGAGACGCGCCAGCGACCAGCCCTGCCGCGCCGCCAATCGGTTGCCGACGATCCTCACCGCGAGAGGTAGGCCACCACACAACGCGACTACCTCGGCGGCCGCCACCGGTTCCTTCCGCACGAATTCCTCACCCACGATCGAGGTGAGCAAATCGAGCGCGCTCGGCAGGGGCAACACGTCCAGTTTGAGCCACCGCGCCGCTTCCAGGCCCGCGAGTGCCCGCCGACACGTGACTATCGTCAGACCGCCCCCGCCAATGCCCAGCAGCGGCCGAACCTGGGCCTCGTCCGCAGCATTGTCGAGCACGACCAGCACTCTCCGGTCGCGCAACAACGTCCGGTACAACGAGCCACGCTCACCCTCCGCCGGTGGAATGCGAGTCTGTGGCACGCCGAGCGCGATCAAAAGGCTCTCCAGCGCGGCGGCGGGCTTCACCGGTCGATCGTCCACACCACGCAGATCGAGCGCGAGACAACCATCCGGAAACCCTGCTGCAAGCCTGTCCGCAGCCGCCACAGCGAGCGACGTCTTCCCCACCCCCGGCGGCCCAGACACGACGAGAACGCCACCGGCTTCGGCCTCCCTGGCTATCCGAGCGAGCTCGCGTTCACGCCCGACGAGCGCCGGCACAGCAGGCAACGCGTACAACATCGTCCGATTGCCGGAACGCATCGATCGACGCCGCCCCTCCTTAGCGAGCAACACGAACGACTCGTACTCGTCGCCGAAGAGCCCCAGCGCCAAGGCCAGTAGGTCGGCCGAACGCTCCTGCGCGGCGGCGGCACGGCCGCGCTCAAGCTCGCGCAATGCGCGCACGCTCAGTCCCGACAACCGGGCCAAGTCCGCCTGCGACATGCCGGCAGCCATCCGGTACCGCAACAGCGATTGGCCGAACGACGAGTTGAGGGTGGAGTCGGGCAGGTCGGTCACAGCGGGTATTCAACCGGGCGAAATCCACTGATGAAACACGCCCATATTCTCCGCTTGCCGTCCGCGCAGCACAGCGACGACGGTCTGAGCTGGGCAGACTTAGATCCCATCACCCGTTCGTGTCATCCGGCGCCCCTTCGACCCACTGTCAACAGTTACCCGTCCGGCCCTGCAACCGGGGGCGATCGGGCACAGTTGACCTTCCACGCCTGGGAGCCGCCCAACATCATGATTCCCGCGGAACTCATCCAGTCTCAATCGAGGACCGCTAAACTAACAAAGGGACAGTTAAGCGCGAATTAAGTAACTACTAACCCCACCTAATGGACCTCCGCCGCCCTGGCGACCGAGCACACGACAAACACCGATCGCCCGTCCAAAGATCAACACCCCTACGTGACACGGCACCACCCACAACCCTCCGAACAGCGAAAATCCGTCGCTGCCGCACTCTCCTCACGATTGACGGAGCAGCACTCCCTAATGGGTGAACTTTCCCAGGAAAGTCGTTAACGAAGTTAACGATTCGACCGGCAGCTTTCCGCTTCACCAAAGCTGCCGCCCCCAAATCCTTGGTGGCTAGCCCACTTCGAGGTTCCCTACGAGCATGACTTCGCACACCGCCCGGCTGAGCGAGTTGCGTCGCTCAGTGACGACCTCCCCGGCGCGCCGCACGGCCGTCCGCCTGTTGGTCCGGGCGAGCGACCCGCTCATTGCGTCGGGCTTGGTCGCGATGCTCAGCCCCGTCACCGGACTCGACATCGTCGACGACGTCTCCGACGCCGATGTGATCGTCGCGGTACCGGACGACGGTCTGCACCTCCTGCTCACCAACAGCTACGCGCGGCTAGTACTGATCGCCGACGGTCTGCGCCAGGCAGAGCTGTGGACCGCTATCGAACACGGCCTGATCGTCTTGGTGTCGCGAGCTGAGGCGACCAACAGGGCCCGACTGTTGCGGGCCATCACCGACGCCAGCAAGGGCAGGGGCGATCTCCCAGCAGAGCAGCTCGGCGCGATGCTGCAGAGTCTCAAGCACCTCCAGGAAAACACGCTCGCACCCCGCGACCTCACTCTCAGCGGCCTGAGCCTGCGAGAGACCGAGGTTATCCGGCTGCTCGCGGACGGGATGGACACCGCTGAGATCGCAGAACGGCTCATCTACTCCGAACGCACGGTCAAGAACGTCCTGCACAACATGCTGAGCCGGCTCAACCTGCGCAACCGCGCTCACGCTGTCGCCTATGCGCTGCGCCATGGGTTGATCTGACCAGGCCGACGGGCCTGTAGTCGCATCCACTTCACCCAGTCATACCACTCGCGCCCAGTTTGCTGGCCTGCGCCCACGGGCCGAATGACACGTCGAGTCCTCGAGGGGACCGACATTCTTGCAGTCCGTATCAGTGTCCGTTCTCGAACCACACCGGACGCGCTTCAGCCATCTGGCGATCCAGGACCTCGGAGAGCATCTCGGCCGTGAGGAAGTCGCCCCGGTCGACAGCCGCCATCATCTCGATCGCTACAGCAGTGGAAACCCTGACCTCGAATAGGTTTCGTGAGAGTTCCCCGTGTCCTGACCTCGTCGCGGCGTCCTCAAGCCGACCCAACAGGCCTTCAAGTTCCTTCACAGCCCACCCTCCACAATCGACTGTTGCAATTTTCGCGCCCCAACCACACCTCCGCGACCAGGCGGACCTGATTCCGCCCAAACGAACACCACAAGCTGCCCATCATAACCTGATGGTGCATCATGTTGGCTGTCCACTCGGAACAGTTAGTCGGCGCGAGGGCTTTGCCGAAGTACCCCAGGTCGATCTGCTCCCCTTTCGCGCTGGCGGTCTTCTCGGCGAGGCGGTCGGTGGAGAAGATCTCACCGTCGAGAATGCCATGGGCTCGTTCTTTGCTCGTTCCAGCGCTTCGTGCAGCTCCGGTGCGCGCTCGGCGAGCACGGTGATGATCTCGTCGAGATAGCGACAACCGGTGGCGCACGAGATGCCGTGATCGCGTACGAGCGCAGCGCTGTCGCCGTTCTAACGGAACCAGCGCAGACCCATGACGGCTTGTCCGTAGCAAATCAGCGCCCTGGTTCCCCCATGGTGCCGCGGTCACGACGTTCGGCAAGACCAGACGGCCCAGGTATGGGCCAGTTCGCTGGCTACATCGAGTGTGGCACGATAGGTGATCACGGCGGCTTTCTGACTGGGATTCGATCATCCCAGATCCAGACCTATCAGGCGCTCCCCGCCCTGCTGCTTCTAAGCCCTAGCAGCACGCCGCCATCCTGCACGAGAATCACCCCAGACAGAATCCGGTATTCAGCGCTAGAATCTGCGCCGCTAAGATCAACTCGTTGCACTATCTACATAGGTACACAGGTATGTTCGGGCAGATATCAGCGTTGCCGAGCAGTCCACCCAATATGCATCGATATGGTAGCCGCAGGGTTGGACACACCGCTAAAGGCCTGCAACCTGTCCGTGCGCAACCTTCCATTGACAGGACCGTAGATGAATTCCACATTAGGAGACCATTTATGAGGATGGCTGCCGCAGTTGCCGCCGCTGGCATCGCCCTAGCCAGCGCCGCGATTACTGTGCCGCCAGCAATGGCCGGGTGTGCTCGAACTATCGCATGGAGCGTCGACCAGGGAGTTGTTGGGCAGGTAGACAACTGCCCAGGGGCCCGGGCTGATAGCTGGTCCTGGATTTACGACGGAGGCTGGAACGGGCAGGTGGCAATTATCGAGCTCGAATTTGTTCACGGGGATCACGGCTATCTTCCCAGCGGAGACGGACGTTCGAGCGCAAACACATGGGCAGACGACATTCGGCGTGCGCGGCTGTGCAAGCAATACTCTCTGTCACTCCCGAGTCGGCTTTGTGGTGGGCGGCACTATATGTAGGAAACTCACGAAATTCAGACACGAGCAGCTCGCCCGAAAGCCGTGCCCTGACGTGCACCGGCGTTCGAACCACTCATCCTCTTCCGATATATGCTCAGCCGTTCCTGTCTCGCACTCACCCATTTCGGGCACGGACGACCCACCTGAACGCGTTGAGATTATTACCGACACTCGCTCCTCGCGCGGCTGCTGCTGACCAAACCGCAACGTGGACGTGGCAGCCGAATCGCTGCAACCAGTCAGCCAGGCACTGCCTACCGAGCACGACCTGACGGAGATGATGCGGACACGCATGGAGTTCTGGTGCATGCGCCGCCAATCAAAGCCTGTGGTGCGACCTCTCCACAGCCGTGGACACGGTGCTGGAGAACGTCTTCCAGCACCGACTAGCTGGATCATGCTGGTGGTCGAGGATGCCGGCCTCGGTGTGTCCGCACAGGGCGAGGCGGTGGAGCGGAGGTGTTCGGCCGGATGAGACCCGCCATCGCCTGGGAGGCGGCGGAGTCCGCCGGGGGCTCGCTGCACGTGGAACGCCGCAACCGGGCGGCGCGCAGATCAAGATGCACTTCGGCGAGGTAGGCAAGGCACCCGGCGACTCGAAAGGCCGCACAGGTGGCGGCTCTGATGCACCGCATCGCTTACGGATGTAGGTGCCTGCCATCCTGGAAAGGAACGGACGGCAGGCACCTCCTCGCGCGCCGCCTGGGGTGTGGCGGGCACGAGGTCCACCAACCGGATGCCCTGCACATCCGGGAGGTCACCAGTCATGAGAATCGTCAGTCTCGATCGGACGTTTCCGCGATTCACAGCGGATGACTCTCAGGTGGCACACTAAATCCCCTGCCACCCCGTCACCAGCTTCTGCAGTGAAATTGGAGCCCTTGGGCAAGTTGATGTGCGTCGGCGGGCAACCGGGTTACCAGAAGGGACTTCCTCATGCTTGCCTACGCAGTGAGTGCGTGTAGGTGGAGGAAGAATTCAAGTGACGGCTCTTAGCCCGAATATCCAGAGCGCCGGCATGGCGCCCGTGCGCGCATTGCCGGTCAAGCTCCGGCAAGCCCTGACGAGCATTGCCAGGTCGCCGCACCTGCTGGTCGCGTGCGACTACGACGGCACGCTGGCCCCGATCGCCGGAGCGCCGGACGAGGCGTTTCCCGACCAGCGCTCAGTCGCGGCACTGCGCTCACTCGCCGCACTGCACGAGACGACGTGCGCGGTCATCTCCGGGCGTGCGCTGCGCGACCTGGCCGCGCTGTCCCGACTACCGGGTGAGGTGCACCTCGTCGGGTCGCACGGGTCGGAGTTCGACGTCGGGTTCGTCAACGTGGTGTCCGCCCGTGCCCGTGACACTCTGGCCGCTCTGCGCGATGAGCTCGACGCGCTGGTCAGGGTCACACCCGGTGCTCTTCTCGAGTTGAAGCCTGCTGCCGTCGCGGTGCACTACCGAAACTGCTCGGAGTCCGTGGCGCAGCGGCTGCTGAAGGTGCTGGAGACCGGTCCTTCCACCTCGTCCGACCTGCAGGTCACGTACGGCAACGCGGTCGTGGAGTTCTCGGTGGTGGAGACCGACAAGGGCCGCGCTCTGGACGTGTTGCGGCACAGAGTCAATGCTACCGCGGCGATGTTCCTGGGTGACGATGTGACGGATGAAAAGGCGTTCGCGCGCCTGTCCGGTCCCGACGTCGGCATCCGCGTGGGTGCCGGGGAATCGCTGGCAGAGCACCGCATCGACGATCCTGCCGATGTCGCCGCCGTGCTGGCGTTCCTGCTTGAAGAGCGTCGGGCGTGGTTGCACGGCGACCAGGCGGTGCCGATCGAGCGGCTGACGATGTTGGCGAACGAGCGTTCGGTGGCGTTGGTGACGCCGGATGCGAAGATCAACTGGTTGTGCCACCCTGAGCCGGACTCGGCGGCCATCTTCGCCGATCTGCTGGGCGGTCCGGCCGCGGGCCACTTCTCGATCAAGCCGGAGCACGGGTCGCTGCCGCTGGGCCAGCGCTACCTGCCGGGCACGATGATCGTGGAGACCCGCTGGTCGCGTTTGGTGGTGACGGACTATCTGGAGCACGACGTCGCTTCGCACCGCACAGATCTCGTGCGGAAGATCAGTGGCTCCACCAATGCGGTGATCACGTTCGCACCGCGGCCTGAGTTCGGCCAAGTGCCGGTGCAACTGCTGCGTGAGCGCGACGGTCTACGCGTGGTCGGCACCGCGGATCCGATGGTGCTGCGTTCCCCCGGCGTCGATTGGGAGATCACTTCCGATGGCATCCACGACACGGCGACGGTTGCCGTGTCCGTGGGTCAGGGTTCGTCGCTGTTGCTCGAACTGCGGTGCGGTGCGGAAGACCTGTGCGAGTCTACTGTGGACGAACCGAGCAGGCACCTCCGTGCGGCGACCTACTGGTCCGACTGGGCAGCCGGCCTGAAACTGCCGGGTGTACAGGACGACCTCGTCCTGCGGTCGGCACTCACGTTGCGCGGCCTGGTGCACGTGCCGTCCGGTTCAATCATGGCGGCGGCCACCACGTCGCTGCCCGAGGAGCTGGGCGGTGTCCGCAACTGGGACTACCGCTACTGCTGGCTAAGGGATGCGGCGATGACCGCATCCGCGCTGGTCTCCCTGGGGTCGTTCACCGAAGCAGAGGGCTATCTGGGCTGGTTGCACGGCGTGCTCGCCACGCTGCCCGGTCCCGAGCGTCTGCACCCGCTGTACACGTTGCACGGCACGCAGCTCGGTGCCGAGGCTGTGATCGACACGCTGCCGGGGTACGCGGGTTCGCGGCCGGTGCGCGTCGGCAACCTCGCGAACCAGCAGGTGCAGCTCGACGTGTTCGGCCCGGTCGTCGACCTCGTGGTGCAGCTGGCCACGGCCCGCGGCTCGTTGTCGGATGCCGACTGGACGATGGTCCAGGCGATGGCCGAGGCCGTCTCGCGGCGCTGGCACGAGCCCGACCACGGCATCTGGGAGGAACGGCACGCGCCGCG
>NZ_JBEXPJ010000182.1:0-17202 GCF_040611995.1 Lentzea sp. NPDC006480 | reverse complement strand
AGGCGGGCAACGCCTGGAACGCCAAGGTCACCGAGACCGACGGCCAGGTCACCGCGGTCGCTGGGTGTGTCGCGGCCGGCCTGGGTCGCCGTGCCCGCGACCCTGATGGCAGTGGTCGCGATGATCTTCTTCGCGCTGGGCCTGCCGTATCTCGCGTTCCTGGTGTTCGCGGGGTTGTACGCCTTGATCGCCGTGCTCACGCGGTGAAGGTGCTGTGGAGAGTTCGTGCAGATCGGGCTTCGTGAGGCCGTGATCAGGTAGCTCTTGGCGCATGGTTCTGCGCGGTGTGGTGGGGGCGTTCGCCGGAGTGGTCGCTGGTGGTGGGTTCGCGGCGACGCTCGAAGGGTGGAACGGGTACTGCTACCTCTCGGTCGGCCGCACGGGGTGCGGTGACTCGTACCCGCTGATCTACGCATCGATCTTCGTGTTCTGGATGCTGGTCGCCGGTGGGCTGCTCCACGCGGGCTTCCGGATGGCGTGCGCGGAACACTCGTGGTCGGCGACCGGGTTGGGCAGCGGGCTGTGGGTCGTGCTGATCGTGGGCGTCGTCTGGTTCAAGGCCATGTTCCTGGAGATGTACCAGGAGGACGGCGACCTCTTCCTGCTGCAGGCCGCGGTGGTGACGGCGGGTGCCGGCTTCCTGGTAGCCGCTTTGGCCGTGGGGCGGGCGCGGGCGTGGTGATGCGTGTGATCACCGGACCGTGGCGGCGGATCCTCCGGGCAGGCCCGAGATGAGCTATGTCGTGAGGGCGGTGACGGCGCTGCTGGTCGGGGCGTTGTGCGGGGCGGGGTGCTACTGGTCGCCAGAGCCGATCGGGGAGTTCCTGTGCGGTGACCGCGGAGAGAACTGCTTCGTCGCGATGATCGTGCTGGGCTTGCCGGCGCTGGTGATGGTCTGGGGTGTCGTGGCGTGGGGGCTGCTGCGGCTCGTGCGGTTCTCCCGCGCCGGGGCCACGGCCGCTCTGGGCACGGTCGGCGCCATGCCGTTGGCGCCGGCAACCGCGTCCTTGTTCCAGTCCTTCCAGGTGCGGGTGCAGCCGGACCGGGGGATGCTCGTGGTCGCGATCGCGGCGGCCTGCGGGTATGTCCTGGCTGCCGCGGTGACCACTGGCTACGGCGTCTGGCGTGACCGGACATCGCTGCCGCGCGGGTAGGGAGCCTGTCGAGCAGCTCTCTTCATGGCGACGACACCGGCTACCCGCCATGATCGGGCGCATGAGGGCGGCGACGGCGGCGTTGGTGGGGGCGGTGTGCGGCGCCGGGTGGTTCTGGTCGTTGGAGCCGTCCAGCGCGTACCTGTGCCGTGACAGCGGGTGGACGTGCGTGATCAGCCTGGTTCTGCTGATCGTGCCCGTGCTGGTGGTCGTCTGGGGTGTCGTGGGGTGGGGGCTGCTGCGGCTCGTGCGGTACTCCCCCGCCTGGCCGACGGCCGTCGCGGGGACGGCCGGCGCAGTGGTGTTGCTGCTGATCAGCATCTTCGTGCTGCGGTTCGTGCAGGTCGAGTTGCCGGAGGACGCCGGGACGTTCCTGGTCGCGAGCGCGGCTGCCGGTGGGTACGCCTTGGCTGCCAAGGTGACCGGTGGTTACCGTGGTCGGCGTGACCGAACAGAGCACAGCGGGCAAGACGGGTAGGACCGGGCGCCGGTTGCTGTTCCGGGTCGTCCTGTCGATGGCCGTCGGGGCGGGACTCGTGCTCGGGTGGACCTGGGCGTACGAGTCGGGCTTCCTGAAGACGTGGCTCGACAGCACGTCCATGTCGACGTTCCTGCTGCTCGTGCTGATCGGGCTGCCGCTCGCGCTGGTGTCGTCGCTGGTGCTGGCCGGACCGATCCTGTGGGTCTTCGGGGTGCGGCCGGTGTGGCCGATCATCCTGCTCGGGCCGATCGTGCTGGGGCTCGGTCTCTACTTCAAGGTGCACGAGCCGTTCCTCGGGTGGTTCTCGAACCGGCACCACGCCGAGGCCCTGCTCGCGGCCGTCGCCTACGGGCTGGTCGGGCTCTTCACGTTCAAGAGGTCGTAGGCAGCTCGTCGAGGAGATGCAGGTCCCAGCCCTCGCGTTCGCACCAGTCCTCCGCCTCCTCGCGGGAGACGAACATGGCGTGCCGCGGCCTCGGTCCGGCCAGGTGGTCCCAGCCGTCCGGGGCCAGCACGAAGTTCGCTCCATCGCGTGAAGCGATGAGCCGTCCGTGTGGAAACGCCATCGTCTGCTCGGTTCGCAGAAACCGCGTCATGGTGGTCATCGTGCCCTTGACCTCGACCTAAGTCGAGACAGCAGGCTCCGGTGGGGAGAAAAACCGGATGCTGACTGTCGGTCCTCCTTCGTACTTTGGAGAGGACCTGGAGGGGGCTCACCGCGTGAGCGATCAACGTAACTCGACAATCCGGACCTTGCGGAGGTTGTGGCCGTACGTGCGGCCGCACCGCGCACGGATGGCTGTCGTGCTGTCGGCGACGATGCTCGCGATGCTGTGCGGTCTCGGCATCCCGCTGCTGACGCAGCGCATCGTCGACGGTCCGATCCAGCAGAAGGACACCGCGGCGCTGCCGTGGCTGATCATCGGCGTCCTGGTGCTCGGCATCGGCGAGGCCGTGCTCTTCTACATCCGCCGCAAGGTCGTCGCCCGGCCCGCGGCCCAGGTCGAGGCGCGCATGCGGCTCGACCTCTACCAGCGCCTGCAGCGGCTGCCGGTCTCGTTCCACGACCGGTGGCAGTCCGGCCAGCTGCTGTCGCGCGGTACCAACGACCTGACGACGGTGAGGCGGTTCGTCGCGTTCGGGATGGTCTTCCTGGTGGTGAACAGCCTGGTCGTGCTGGTCGGGATGGGCATCATCGCGTCGCTCTCGCCGGCGCTGCTCGTCGTCTCGCTGTGCGGCGCGCTGCCGTTGATCGTCATCTCGTACCTGTTCGAGGCGAAGTTCAAGGTCGTCGCGCGCCGGGCTCAGGACCAGGCGGGCGACCTGACCACGATCGTCGAGGAGTCGGTGCTCGGCATCCGGGTGCTCAAGGCGTTCGGGCGCGGGCCGGAGCTGACGAACCGGTTCCTGGCGCAGGCGCGGGAGCTGCGGTCGACCGAGCTGAACAAGATCTCGATCCTGGCCGCGCTGTGGTCGGTGCTGATCGTGCTGCCCGAGCTCTCGATCGCGGGCATGCTCGGCGTCGGCGCGATCGGCATCGTCAACGGCTCGATGACGGTCGGCACGCTGGTGGCGGCCGTCGCGGTGAGCGCGTACCTGCGCTGGCCGATCGACTCCATCGGCTGGCTGCTGGCGGAGACGAACATGACTGCCGCGGCGCTGGAACGCTACTGGGAGGTCATCGACTCCCCCGTGACGATCACCAGCCCCGCCTCGCCCGTGCCGCTGCCCACGCCGCTGCGCGGGCACGTTCGTTTCGAGGGCGTGCGGTTCGCGTTCGAGGACGGCCGTGAGGTGCTCGCGGGTGTCGATCTCGACCTGCGTCCCGGCGAGACGGTGGCACTGGTCGGCGCGACCGGCTCCGGCAAGACGACGCTGACCGCGCTCGTGCCGCGACTGGCCGACGTGACCGGCGGCCGGATCACGATCGACGGCGTCGACGTGCGGGACCTGTCCTTGGAGGACCTGCGCACGGTGGTCGGCACGGCGTTCGAGGAACCGGTGCTGTTCTCCGCGTCGGTCACCGAGAACGTGGGCCTGGGCGTGCCGGACGTCTCCGAGGCGGCCGTGCGCGAGGCGTTGCGGGTGGCGAGGGCGGAGGAGTTCGTGGACGCGCTGCCGTGGGGCCTGCAGACCCGCATCGGCGAGCAGGGCCTGTCGCTGTCCGGTGGTCAGCGGCAACGACTGGCGCTCGCCCGCGCGGTCGTCGGCAGGCCGGCGGTGCTGGTGCTGGACGACCCGTTGTCGGCGCTCGACGTCCACACCGAGGCCGAGGTGGAAGCCGCGTTGCGCAGGGTCCTGCACGGCGTGACCGCGCTCGTGGTGGCGCACCGGTCGTCGACGGTGCAGCTCGCCGACCGCGTGGCGATGCTGGTCGGCGGCAAGATCGCCGCCATCGGCTCGCACCGGAAGTTGCTGGACGAGAACGAGGAGTACCGGCGCCTGCTGTCCAGCATGGACAGTGAGGAGATCGTCGAAGAGGAGGTGGCGTCGTGAGTGATCAGGTAGTGGTTCCTGCTCAGCAGGAAGAGGAGTGGCGCGGCGTCGCCGCCGAGGAGATCGACGAGATCTCGCACTCGACCGGCCTGCGCCTGCAGGCCCGGTCGCGCAGGCTGCTGGGTTCGCTGGTGCGCCCGCACATCGCCCGCGCGTCGCTCGCGGTCGCGTCGGTGATCGGCGGCAACCTCGCGAACCTCGTGCTGCCGCTGCTGATCGCCGCCGCGATCGACAAGGGCATCCCGGCGGCGATGCGCGGTGACGCGTCCGTGCTGCTGTGGTGCGTGGCGGGCTACGCGGCCTGCGCGGGCGTGACGACGTTCCTGCGCTGGGCGTTCCTGCGAATCTCCGGCCGGGTGGGCCAGGACATGCTCCTGGACCTGCGCGGGCGGATCTTCCGGCACGCGCAGCGCCTGTCCGTCGGGTTCCACGAGTCCTACACGTCCGGCAAGGTCATCGCCAGGCTGACGAGCGACGTCGACGCGTTGCAGGACCTGGTGGAAGAGGGCCTGGACAGCCTGTTCAACGCCCTGCTGTCGGTGGCCGGCATCGCGATCATCCTGCTGTGGCTGGACATGCCACTGGCGTCCGTCGTGGTGGCGGGCTTCGTGCCGCTGTACTTCATCTGGCGCTGGTTCCGCCGCCGCTCGATGGAGGCCTACCGGGGCACGCGCGGCGCCATCGCGAAGATCATCGTCCAGTTCGTCGAGTCGATGAACGGCATCCGCGCGGTGCAGGCGTTCCGCCGCCAGCCCCGCAACGAGGCCATCATGACGGGCTTCAACTCCCAGTTCCGCGACGCGAACGTGGACGCACTGGGCGTGATGGCCAGGTTCGTCGCCACGATCCGCCTGATCGGCAACGTCTCGCTGGCCATCGTCCTCGCCTGGGGTGCCTACCGGGTGGCGGGCGGCTCGCTGGAACTGGGCGTGCTGACGGCGTTCACGGTGTACCTGCGCCGGTTCTACGACCCGTTCGACGAGTTGGCGATGTTCGCGAACTCCTACTCCTCCGCCACCGCCGCCCTGGAGAAGATCTCGGGCGTCCTGGAGGAGGAACCGTCGGTCCCCGAACCCGCGTCGCCCGTGGCCCTGCCACATGCACGGGGCGCGATCCGGTTCTCCGAGGTGGAGTTCCAGTACCCCGGCACGTCCCGGCAGGTGCTTCCGCTCTTCAGCCTGGACGTGCCGGCGGGGCAGACCGTGGCTCTGGTCGGCGCCACCGGTGCGGGCAAGACCACGCTGGCCAAGCTGGTGTCGCGCTTCTACGACCCGACCTCGGGCTCCGTGCTGCTGGACGGCGTGGATCTTCGCTCGGTGGCGGACACGGACCTGCGCCGGGCCGTCGTCATGGTCACCCAGGAGAACTTCCTGTTCTCGGGATCGGTGGCGGACAACATCGCCCTGGGCAAGCCCTCCGCCTCCCGAGCCGAGATCGAAGCGGCGGCCGCCGAGGTGGGAGCGCACGAGTTCATCGCCGCCCTGCCCGACGGCTACGACACGGACGTCCGCAAACGAGGCGGCCGTTTGTCGGCAGGCCAGCGGCAAATGGTGGCGTTCGCGCGCGCCTTCCTCGCGAACCCCGCCGTACTGGTCCTGGATGAGGCAACATCGTCCTTGGACGTACCCACCGAACGCGCCGTGCAGGCCGCCCTGGAGACAGTGCTGGCCGACCGGACGGCGTTCATCATCGCCCACCGCCTGTCCACGGTCCTGATCGCAGACCGCGTACTGGTCCTGGATGGTGGCATTGTGGTGGAAGACGGCTCCCCAGAGGAGCTGATCGGTGAGCGGGGCCGTTTCGCGGCCCTGCACACGGCCTGGCGCGACTCGCTCGCCTAGGCCGGCAGGTCGCGTTCGCGCCAATGGGGATCTGGCGCGAACGCGACCTCACGACTGTCGCACCGACTTCTGGGCCGGCCTGATGCCCGGCTGGAACTTGAACGAGATCCGTTCGAGGATCCCGTGGCGCTTGGTGTTGTGGAACGCGGCGATCTTCCACTCCCCGTCCTGCCGCACGACCGTGGTCGTCTGCACCTTGCTCGGCGTCCTGGCCTTCTTGCCGACGTCGCCACGGGTGGTCAGCACCGCCGTGTCCGCGCCGTAGAAGCGCACCTCGGGCTCGGCCTCAGTGGTGATCTTCGTGTCCTTGAGGAAGGTGTCGAACAGCACCTGATGCGTCCGCCCGATGTCGTCGCCGCCGCGGTAGACCGTGCCCACCCATGCAACGTAGGTCGCGTCGTCGGTGAAGCACTCCCCGTACGCGGCGCCGTCGCCCCGGCTCCACGCGTCGGCGAGCCTCGCGAACAGCGCACGCACTCCGGCTTCGTCGTTCATGGCTCCCCCTGCTAGCTTCTCTTCGTTGGAGCAGTCTCTTCGTGTGAGAAGTATCTGCGTTGAGGAAGAGATTATGAACGGAGTGAGCCCGTGTCAACAGACGCGCACGAGATCTATCGCCGCTACGTCGGCGCGATGGTGCTCCACGGCCTGCACGCGGCCAGGGAGTGCGGCCTCGGCGGCACCGACCTCTACGCGTTGAACCTCCTCGACCTCAACGGCCCGATGACCCCCGGCGAACTGTCCGCGCTGACCGGCCTGACCACCGGGCCGACGACCCGGCTGATCGACCGGCTCGAGGAGGGCGGCTTCGTGCGGCGCACCCCGTCGCCGGACGACCGGCGCAAGGTGATCGTCGAGCCGCTCGGGGAGCCGGTCCCGCTGGCCGAGGCGCTGGCGCCCGCGAGGAAGAAGCTCGGCGACCTGTTCGCCGGATACAGCGAAGAGGAGCGGCGGACGTTGTTCGACTACTTCGCGCGGGCGACGGACGCGCTACGTCCCTAGAGACGTCCGATAGGTTCTGCGCCGAGGCACGGAAGATCTGAGGGAGGGTTCGTGGAGTTGCGAGTCCGGGACGGCCGCGCCGTGCTCGCCGGGAACGACGAGTCCGGTGAGCGCGAGGTCGACCCGCACAGCCTTCCGCTGGGCGCCGACCTCGCCGAGGCGCTGCACGAGTGGGCGAAGGTGGCCGACGCGGTCGTGCGCACGGAGACGCCCAAGGACGGCGTGGCCAGCGCCCTGATCACCCGCCGCGGCAAGCAGCTCGCGGGCAGGATCGCGGCCGCCATGAACTCCCCGGTCAGTTACACGGATCCGGTCAGCGGCGAACAGGTCAGCGTCGAGGCGCCAGAAGAGCTCACCAGCGCACCGGAGACACCCGCCACCCACGAACCCGAGCCCACCCCGTGGGGCACCGGCCTGACGGTCAGCGTCATCACCGCGGCGATCGTCACGGTGACCGTGGTGTCGCTCTCCCTGGGCCTGGGCGAAACCAGCAGGTGGCTGGCACTGGTCGCGAACGTCCTGGTGGTCGGCGGCCTGGCCCCGAGCGTGTGGCTCGGCCGCAGGGTCCCGGTGTGGCGCTGGGTCGCCTACGGCGTCGTGACCGGCGTGCTCGTCGCCTGGATCGTCCTGATCCTCACCCTGCTCTAAAGGAGCGCGTAGAACGCCACCGCACCGGCGGTGGCCACGTTCAGCGAATCCACCCCGGTCGACATCGGAATCCGCACGGCCACGTCCGCCGCGGAAATCGCTTCCTCGGTCAGCCCCGGCCCCTCGGACCCGAGCAGCACCGCCACCCGCCGCCCGCGCAGGCCGGCGTCCGCAAGATGCAGGGCGGACGCGCGCGGCGTCAGAGCGGCAACTGTGAACCCCTTGTGCCGCAACATGTTCAGCGCCGTGGGCCACTGATCCGTGGTAGCGAACGGCACGCGCAGCACGTGGCCCATCGACACCCGCACACTGCGTCGATACAGCGGATCGCTGCAGCCGGGCCCCAGCACCACGCCGTCCACGCCCAGGGCGGCGGCGTTGCGGAAGATCGAGCCCAGGTTCTCGTGGTCACCCACGCCTTCGAGCACGGCCAGGCGGGTTGAGCGATCGGCCAGCTCGTCGAACGACACGGCAGGCGCGCGGTCCGCAGCCGCCAGCACACCCCGGTTCAGGTGGAACCCGACGACCTCGGCCATGACCTCCGCCGACGTCACGTAAGCAGGAACGTCCAGGTCAGCGAGGTCCAGCGCCTCGATACGCCGCCGCACGCCGAGCAGCCCGCGCACCGGGTACGGCGAGGCCAGCAGACGCTCCACCACCACGACGCCCTCGGCGATGACGAGACCACGGCCTCCCGGGCGGTCTGGCCTGCGATCGGCCGTCGAGAGGTCCCGGAAGTCGTCCAGCCGCGGGTCGGCCGGGTCGTTGATCTCGATCACCTTTGCCACCGCGGAAGTTTCGCATCCGTCCCGGGGTGGAACAGGCGAGGTAGTCCGGAGGGCGGAACCGCGCACGCCCGACCAGCGGATGATCGCTGGTTGTTACCTCGACGTGACAGAGAGCACCGATTTGGGCGATGTAAAGGAGGTTTCCGCTGTGTCACGTTTGGCGTTCCGCCTGGCCCGCGCCCACCGGCGCCGAGCGAAGGGGTAGCGGCATGGGAAGCGAAGTGTCCAGCCGCACGTTCACCAGAGAAGATCGCCAGCGCTACCGCGAGAAGATGCAGCGAAGTCTCGACGCGTTTTCCACGATGCTGGCCGAAGACACGTTCTCCTTTCCCCGTCGGCAGATGGGGCTCGAGATCGAGCTGAACCTCGTCGACGACGCGATGCGTCCGGCGATGGCGAACTCGGAGGTGCTCGAGAAGATCGACGATCCCTCCTACACGCTGGAGCTGGGACAGCAGAACCTGGAGATCAACGTCCCGCCGCGCGAGCTCGCGGGGGGTGAGATGCTTGGCCTGGAAGAGGAACTGCGCACGTCGCTCGACAGTGCCGACTCCAAGGCTCACGACGTCGGCGCCAACCTCGCCATGATCGGAGTGCTGCCCACGTTGCGGGAGCGGCACTTCGACCGGAAGTGGCTCTCCGAGAGCCCGAGGTACGCGCTGCTCAACGACACCATCTTCGCGGCCCGCGGCGAGGAGATGGTGCTGCACATGGAAGGTCCGGCGATGCCGGGCAAGGGGCCGGAGAAGCTCCTGACGTACGCGGAGTCGATTCTTCCTGAGGCGGCCTGCACTTCGGTGCAGCTGCACCTGCAGGTGGAGCCGACGCACTTCGCCGGACACTGGAACGCCGCGCAGTGCCTGGCCGGAGTGCAAGTCGCGATCGCCGCGAATTCCGCTTTCCTGCTGGGCAAAGCGCTCTGGCACGAGACCCGCATCCCGCTCTTCCAGCAGGCGACCGACACCCGCCCGGACGAGCTGAAGAACCAAGGCGTCCGCCCGCGCGTGTGGTTCGGTGAACGGTGGATCACGTCGATCTTCGACCTGTTCGAGGAGAACGTGCGCTACTTCCCAAGTCTGCTGCCCGAAACCGACGACGAGGACCCGATCGAGACCCTCGAAGCCGGTGGCGCGCCTCGTCTTTCCGAGCTGCGCCTGCACAACGGCACGATCTGGCGCTGGAACCGCCCGGTTTACGACGTCGTCGACGGTGTGCCGCACCTGCGCGTCGAGAACCGCGTGCTGCCCGCCGGCCCGACGGTGCTCGACACGATGGCCAACGCCGCCTTCTTCTACGGCACCCAGCGCGCGCTCACCGCCCAGGAACGTCCGCTGTGGACGCAGATGTCGTTCCAGGCGGCCGAGGAGAACCTCTACACCGGCGCCCGGCACGGCATGAACGCCCAGCTGTACTGGCCCGGCATCGGCTGGATCCCGCCGGACGAGCTGGTGCTGCGCCGCCTGCTGCCGATGGCGCACGAGGGTCTGCGCGACTGCGGTGTCTCCGACGAGGCCCGCGAGCGCTACCTCGGCGTGATCGAGCAGCGTTGCCTGGCGCGGCGCACGGGCTCTTCGTGGCAGCGGGAAACCGTTGCGCTGCTGGAGGAACGTGGCCTGTCCCGGGAGGCCGCGCTGTCCGGCATGCTCAAGCGGTACATGGAGCTGATGCACGCGGGCGAACCGGTGCACACCTGGCACGTCGGGTGAATCTCACCCAGAAATCTCACCCAGCGAGCTCAGCCAGGAACTCCTGCCAGATCACCCGCGGAAGGCCGGCGTCGGCGACGTCGGCCTTCTTCACGTACACGGTGACCGCGAGCTGTGGCGTGTAGCCGACCATCCACGGCGCCGCATAGGGCACGCACGGGACCCCGTTGCACACGGCGTCCTCCTTCAACGAAGCGGTGATCCGGTCCACGACGTGCTCACCGATCACCGGCTTGGCGGTGTCCTGCGCCTGGTACCGCATCGAACCGTCCGCGCCGGTCACGGTCGAGACGAGGTGCGGCTTGCGTTCGATCCCCGCCGCACCCAGGGTCGCGTACGCGGCGGTCACGTCGAGCGCCGTCATCCGCTCCTTCGCCACGTCCCGCACGCCGGCGAACGGCCCGAACAACCCGGGAGTCACCTCCTGCGCCGTGCCACCCGCGAGGTCCTCCGCGCCGAAACCGGGGAGGTACACCCGCACCCCACCCGACACCGGATCGATCGCCGTCATCCCGGCGTCCGCTCTCTCCGGCGGGTAGGACCCGTCCAGCCCTCGTTTCGGAGCCAGCAGCCGGCCGAGAACCGCGGCCGCCGTCGTCTGCGCCTTCGCGTCGATCGTCGTGCGGACCACGCCACCACGGGGTGTGAGCGAGTTGTAGGGCACCGACACCTCGGACAACTCCGCGAGCACCCTCTTCGCCACCGTCGGCTGCGGGTAGCCGTCGATGGAGCTCCACAACCTGGAGCCGTCCGCGTACTCCAGCACGACGGGCTTCGGCGGTGCGGGCGGCGGCACCGGCTCCTCAGGCCGTTGCCACACAACGTATCCGACGATCGCGGCGACCAGCAGGAGCGCGGCCGGCGAGCGCCTCACCACCGCGTCAGCTTCTCGGCGAACGCGTCCCAGAGCTTGTCCGGCAGACCGGAACCCACGACCGCCTTGCCGTCCCGGTCGACCGCGGGCGTGCCCGGTTGCGCGCTGCCGACGAACACCGAAACCGAGATCCGCGGGCTGTAGGTGACCATCCACGCGTGCCCGACCCGGTCCTGCTCGAACCGCCACTCGCCGTGCCTGCACGCGATGTCCGACGGCACGGGCGCGCAGACCGCGTCGCCCCGCAACGCGGCGGTGACCAGGTTCGCGATGTCCTTGCTACGTCGCGGATCCGGGTCGAACGCGGGCACGCCCTTGGTGTCGGCCCGGTACAGCGTGGTGCCGTGGAGGTCGGTGACGTGGGTGACGAAGTGCGCGTCGCGACGCATGCCCTCCGCCGCGAACGTCGCGTACGCCGCCGCGAGGTCGAACGGCCGCATCTTCGTCTCGTCGCCGAAGAGCTGCGTCTCTTTTCCTTCGATCACAACGGTTTCCGGCACACCGGCCTGACGCGCGGCGTGCACGGCGGACTTGTTCTCGACCTCTTCGAGCTTCTTGCCCGTCTGCTGCGCGGCGACGGCGATGAATGGGAAGAACGCCGGTCCCGGCTCCTTCAGCACGCCACCCGCGTAGTCGAAGGCAGGGTCGTTGCCCGGCGAATATGCCTTCACCGCACCGTTGTTCGGGTCGACCGCGCTGATCGAGTACCGCAACGACGCTGGCTCCCCGGCCGAGACGGTGCGAATCACCTCAGCCGCACCGTTCTGCGCCCTGCGGTCGATGGTCGTCACGACGATCGCGCCGCCGTCCTTGAGGAGCTGCTGCAGCGGCACGCCTTTCGCGCTGAGCTCCGCGGCCACCTGCCTGGTCACCGGTGTCTCCGGATCACCCATGCGCCACAGCTGCGAGCCGTCCGCGTACTGCAGCACGACGTCCCCGGACGGGTTCAGCGCCGCCTTCGAGTCAGGCCGTTGCCACACCACGACCGCGACGACCGCGGCCACCAGCACGAGCGCGCCCAAAACGGGCAGGAAACGCTTCATCAAGCCCCCAGAGTGAAAACTCTCCCCAGGAATGAATGTAGCGGCGCCGTCTAGCCGCGTTCCGCGAACTTCTGCCAGATGGTCGTGGCCAGACCGTCGTCCCGCACCGGCTGCAACGGCTGCACGTCGTCGACCAGGACGGTGATCGCCATGCGGTCGGTGTACCCGACGGTCCAGGTGTGGCTGAGCTGGTCGAGCGTGCCCGGCAGCTCGTAGTCGGCGACGCGGCACACCACGCCTGGGCAGCGCGTGGTCTCCTTCAGCACGGCCGTGACCTGGTCCGAGATCGCCTTGCTCTGCGCACGATCAGCGTGGAACGCGGACGAAGCGCTGTCAGGGGTCTGGTACAGCAGGTGGCCGTTGTCGCCGGAGACCTGGGTGACGAAGTGCGTCTGGTGTCGCACGCCGCCCGCCGCGAACGTCGCGTACACCGTGGTGAGGTCGAGCGGGCGCATGGCTGCCTCATCGCCGCCCAGCACGACACCGGCGCCGGGGACGTTGCCGCCCTCACCCACGAGCAGCTTCTTCTCCTCGCCGGCCACGACGACCCGTTCCGGCACACCCGCCTGACGCGCCGAGGCCACGGTCGAACGCATCCCGACCTTGTTGACCATCACGTCGTACATCGCGGTGTTGACCGACTTGGCGAGCGCCTCGCGCACGGTGCACTGCTTGCTGCACTGCACGTTCTTCTCGTTGCGAATGGTGACGCCCGCAATCTTTCGCGGTGCACTGCCGTCGAACGTGCTGTCGAGCGTCTGACCGTTCTGCACGGCCGCGACGACGTCGACCGGGAAGAACGCCGAGCCCGGCTCCCTCAGCACGCCGCCCGCGTAATCGGTCTTGTCGTCGCCCTTCGCGCCCGGCACGTAGGCCAGCACACCACCTGTGGCCGGATCGACCGCCGTCAGCGAGGACCGGATCGACCCCGCCACAGCCGGCGCGTTCGCCTCGAGCACCTCGATCCCCGCTGCCTGCGCCTTGGGATCGAGCGTCGTCACGATCTTCGCGCCGGCCCGCTGGAGGTCGTCGAACTGGAACGAGCCCTGCGGGCGCAGCTCGGCGAGGACCTGCTCGACCAGCGGCGTCTGCGGGTCCTTGCTGCTCCACAACGGCGACCCGTCCGCGTACTGCAGCGAGAAGTCCTTCAGCGGCGCGGGTGGTGCCGGCTCAGGGTCCCGCGGTTGCCACACCACCACTCCGACAACGGCCAGGACCAGCACGAGCGCACCGAGAACGGACAGCAGACGCTTCACGAAACTCCCCCCAGAGCATGTTCTGAGGGGTCAATCTAGCGGCGGCGACCCGACTTCAGGGGCGCAACGTCCGCACCGTCGTGCGAAGTGCGGCACTCGTCCGGCGTCACCGCCTCGACGGCCAGCGTGAGCTCGCCCTTCACCCCCGTGTAGATCGACTCACCGCGCGAGGCCAGCGACGCGTGCACGCGGTTCGAGTCGGTGAAGTCGCGCTCGTCCTTCACCCGCTTCTTGCCGGTCTCCTCCGGCCGGGTGGCGCTGCGGAGGTTGACCTCCAGCCACGCCGCCACCTCGGCGGGCGACGTCAGGACTTCCTCAGGCGTGCGCTCGAGCCGGACCTGCCGAGGGGACGCGTGGTCGAGCGATGTGTGCTCCACATAGGCATGCCAGTGGGTGTTGCGCATCGACCAGGTCTGTTCGACCGGCCAGTCCTCCTCGGTGGTCATGGCTCATATCTTCCACCCTTGACACGAGGAAACGTGAGGAGGTCGCGCACGTTGATCTCGTGATCCACCCGCACGGCCGAAGCGAGCCGCCGATCGTGCGTGACCAGCAACAACGTTCCCGCGTAATCGTCGAGCGCTTGTTCCAGCTGTTCGATCGCCGGCAGATCGAGGTGGTTCGTGGGTTCGTCGAGCACCAAACACGTCGTGCCACGAGCTTGTAACAAAGCCAATCCCGCGCGCGTCCGTTCGCCCGGCGACAGCTCGCGAGCCGGCCGCAGCACCGCGTCCGCGCCCAGCCGGAACTTCGCGAGCAACGTGCGCACCTCGACGTCCGGCAGCCCGGTCGCATCGGCCACGATCCGCAACACGGGTTCGTCCGAAGCGAACTCGGCCCGCAGCTGGTCGACCTCGCCGACCACCACGCCCGGCCCGATCGAGCGGTCGCCGTCGAGCAGCGGAATCCGGCCGAGCAGCGCGCCGAGCAACGTCGACTTCCCCGACCCGTTCGGTCCGGTGATCCGCCACCGCTCGCCCGCGCCGATCGTGAGGTCGACCGGTCCGAGCGTCACATCGCCGCGGCTGACCACGGCGTGGCGCAACGTGAACGCGACCGAGCTGCCCCGCCCGGCCGACGGCAGGGTGAGCCGCAGCTGCCACGCCTCGCGCGGTTCCTCGACCTCCTCCAACCGGTCCAGCTGACGGTCCACAACGGACGCCTTGGCGGTCAGGTTCTCCGCTGCCCGCACCCGTCCGGCGCGAACGTTCTTGTCCGGCTCGTCGTTGCGCGCCTTGGCACTCGTCGCCCGCCGCACGCCCCTGCGCGACCACTCCTTGACCTGCCGGCTGCGCTGGGTCAACGAGTCGCGTTTGGCCGCGTACGCCTCGTACTCCTCCTGCGCGCGCCGGCCGGCGTTCGCCTTCTCCTCGACGTACGCGTCCCAGCCGCCACCGAACACCGTCAGCTTGTGCGAGAACTCGTCGAGCTCGGCGATCGCGGTCGTGGTGCGCGCCAGGAACTCCCGGTCGTGACTCACCAGCACGATCGCGCCCGCGTACCCCTGGACGTGGGACTCCAGGAGATCCAGCCCGGTGGCGTCCAGGTCGTTCGTCGGCTCGTCGAGCAGCAGCACGTCCGCCCGCGTCAGCAACACCGCCGCGAGCCGCAGCCGCGCCTGCTGACCACCGGACAGCTGGTCGGGTTCGCGCCCGTCCAACAGATCCGCTTTGAGCCCCAGGCGTTCGCACACCGCGTCCGCGCGTTCGTCGAAGTCACCGGCACCGATGGCGGTCCAGTGGTCGAGCGCGTCCGGGTAGTCCTCGCCTTCGCCTTCCCCGAGCGCTTCGGCTGCGCGCTGCAGCCAGGCTTCTGCGGTCGCGACGCCGGTGCGGCGGGCGAGGTGGTCCCGCAGCGACTCTCCAGCAACGTGGAGGGTCTCCTGCGTCAGGTGCGCGACCGTTCCGGTGCATGAGACAGATCCGGTCTCCGGGCGCAGCTCTCCTGCCAGCAGCCGGAGCAAAGTCGACTTGCCGACACCGTTGGGGGCGATCAGACCGACGCGGTCACCAGGCGAAACATCGAAATCAACCTCCGAGATCACGGTCCTCGGACCGAACGACAGCGAAATGTTCCTGGCTGTCAGCACGGACACGCTTTCGACGGTACGTCCCCGGGCAACTGGTTTACTCGGCCTTGTTGCTAGTAAGTTGCAAGTACCAAGCGATTGCAATTGGGGAGATGTCATGGCCCAGTACGTGCTGCCGGATCTCGACTACGACTACGGCGACCTCGAGCCGGCGATCATCGGTGAGATCAACGAGCTGCACCACGGCAAGCACCACGCGGCGTACGTGAAGGGCGCGAACGACACGCTGGAGCAGATCGAGGAAGCCCGCGACCGCGAGAACTTCGGCGGGATCGTCGGCCTGGAGACCACGCTCGCGTTCCACCTGGCCGGCCACGCGCTGCACCAGGTGTGGTGGAAGAACCTGTCCCCCAACGGCGGCGACAAGCCGGTGGGCGAGCTCGCGGCGGCCATCGACGAGCACTTCGGCTCGTTCGACAAGTTCCGCGGTCAGCTCAACGCGGCGGCGTCGTCCATCCAGGGCTCTGGCTGGGGCATCCTCGCCTGGGAGCCGATCGGCCAGAAGCTGGTCACGCTGCAGCTCAAGGACCACCACTCGAACCTGTCGATCGCGACCACGCCGCTGCTCGCGTTCGACATCTGGGAGCACGCGTACTACCTGCAGTACCGCAACCTCAAGGCCGACTACATCTCGGCGCTGTGGAACGTCGTGAACTGGGACGACGTCTCGGCGCGCTTCGAGGCGGCCCGCGCGGGCCGCAACGGCCTGCAGCTCTGATTCTTCGGCGGTGGGTGCTCCGACAAAGCAACCCTGTCGCCGGACACGACGAGGCCCCCGCTCTGCCCAGAGCAGGGGCCTCGTCCGTTCCCGAACTGACTGCCGCTCCCACCACGAAGCGACGAGACTTAGGTTAGCCTAACTTCGCTTCCTTGGGAAGTCCTGCTGATCAGACCTCTCGCGACCAGCTCGACCACCGTGGCGACAGCCGCCACCTCTACGGCCAGCAACGCGAGCAGGACCACGAGTTGTAGTGCGCCGGCCTGCCAAACGGGAGCCCCTCCGAGCAGCATGCCGACAAAAGCACCCGGAAGAGTGACAAGGCCGACCGTCCTGGTCTGGTCGAGCGGCGGCAGCAACGCCTCGGCGGCCGGTTTCCGGACGAGGAACCTCGCCGCCCGGCGCTCCAGGAAGCCCAGCGCCAAAGCGGCCTCGTACTCGCCGCGCCGGTCCTTGAGCGTGTCGAGGGCCCTTCTGGTCGAGAGGGTGGTCGCGGTCATCGCGCCGCCGATCAGGATGCCGCCGACCGGAATCAGCGCGATGCCCTTGACCGGCAGCAGACCGATCAGGATCAGCAGGGCGAGCGCGGGCACGGAGCCGATCAGGATGGCCGCGGCCACCCAGACGCCCTTCCAGCCGGTCTCGGTGCGACGAGCCGACGTCGCCGTGGCCACGATCGCCATCAGCGCGAGGAAGGCCCCGGTCAGGCCGAGGTCGTTGAGCACCAGCGTGATCACGGCGCTGACGGCGGCGAGCTGCACCACCGCTCTGGCCGCCGCGGTGAGGAACGGCTTCGGCGTGGTGAGGCCCGTTGCCCAGGCGATCGCGCCGGCGGCGACCGTGAAGAGGACGCAGACGACCAGCAGCCGGACCCAGTCGGTGGCGTCGATCATCGTGCGTCGCTAGACGTCTTCGAGGCCCTGCTGCGCGGTTCGTGATCCTCGCCTCGCGGCCCGGCGTTGCCAGTAGAACACTCCGTAGCCGATGATCCCGAGCAAGCCGCCCGACAGGGTCGTCCAGAGCAGCGTGCTGTTCGAGCGGTCGAGCAGAAGTACCACGAGGAAACCGAGGAACCACAGCGCGGTTCCACCCAGCACGACGGGCACGGG
>NZ_JBEXPJ010000181.1:0-17223 GCF_040611995.1 Lentzea sp. NPDC006480 | reverse complement strand
GCATCGGCGCGATCGGCGAGATCGAGGTGCGCGGGCCGAACCTGTTCCTGGAGTAGAAGGAGATCACCGACTCGGCCGGCCAGGTCGTCACGTAGACGGCCTCTTCTTGTATTTTGTACCGGAGTTCAACTCCGAGATCCTCGTAAAGCCTCGCGAGCCTTTCTGGCTTCCCTTCCATGATGATTGTCGTCACGTCGTCGAGCCCGTCGAGTCTCGCTTGTACTTCAGCGTCAGTGAGCGCTGTCGGTGAGGGCAGCCCTTTCAGTTCGGCGCTCGCCGCCGCACGCTGTTCCTCCGCTTCGTTGATCGCAGTCACGAGCCCACACAAGTTGGAGGCTGGAGCCGACGAGACGTGGGCATGTCCACTCGACGCGGTCCAGGACTTCGTCAAAGCTGGCAAGGAGGCGCTAGGTGACTCTGGCGTCCTACGCGCCTACGTGCGACTGAGCGACGGAAGGCTGTTCAAGTCGAAGAACACGGCCAGGTGACCACCGAAATTGGCGTCGGTTCCGCGTGGGAGATGCGACGCAGCTTCGCGTCGATGCTATCCGCCTCTGGAGTGAAGATCGAGGACATCGCTCGCCTGGTCGGCCACAGCTGCGAATTAGGTGTTGCCCAGGCAGGCACAACTGTCTGGGCAGCACCGTCAGTGATGGCGCCCCACGAGCGTATTGAGCGCTCCGGCGGCTCCTAGGCCTGCTAGCAGTCCCGCGGCCAGACCCGACAGCACGCCAACAGTGACCCCCGCGCCAGCCCCGGCAGCTTGCGCCGCACCGATGCCAGCGGGCACCCCAGCCGCAACGGACGCAACGAGGCCGATCATCGCGGCCAGTGCCAGGATGGTCAGACTCCTTATAGAGAACAGTGTGCCTGGTCCCTCATCGGATCTGCCGACAGAGTTGTCTGATTTCGCGACAGCGCGCGAAGGCTCTACAGTCACAGCGTCCCTTCCTGCTGACCTGTGGGTGGCGGACTGAGACGGCTCCCGTTGGCGCGGGGGCCGTCTGCGTTTCACAGCCAGCCTCACCGTCTTGGCGACTAGGTTCGCACAGCACCAGTCAAATAAGTTTGACCAGGTGGGAGACGATGTCGAGAGGCGCGAATGGCCCCTATACACAGCGAGCCATGAGAACTGGCCCAGCCACGCACTTTCCGACGGGGCAATGGCCCTGCGCCTTGGTGCCAGCTGGCTACTGGACGCCGCCTACCGGATGCCCCGGACCGCGCTGAACGCCCTAGAGTCGCTTCGATGGATGGAGCGTGCGCTCGAACTCGAACGCACGCTGCTCGTGGCACAGGCACGCTTCGAGGGCGCAAGTTGGACCGACATTGCTCGCCACATGGGTCTGACCAAGCAAGCCGTCCACCATCGGTACAGCGAACATGCCACCCAAATCATCCGGCTGACCATGTCCAACGACTACTCGGACGAAGAGTGGACCGACTACATCTACGCCCATTTCCGCGCTTGGGGGAGCCAGGGGTGGACGAGGACTAACCCTCCAGCCGTGCCGGCACCGCTCAATACGGCGCTCCGGCAGGTAGACGTGTGACGCGTCCCGTCCCATGCACGCAGACCCTCGAAGCCCCAGCGCCGAGGCCACAAGCACGAGGGTGGGACGGGCTCCGTCGTCCCGTCCCACCCTCTGCGTCTCGCTGTCTGTGCAGGTAGCTGCCGAGTTGTGGCCGTCCCATCACCTGTCCCAGTCGCCAACGCTCATCGCACAGCTGGGACAGGCTACGAGCAGCCTCCGCCTAGATAAGGCGTGTGTTTAGCGAGCAAGATCGTCCTCGGACATAAGCATTATCCACACAGGCCGCGAGATTGATGGAAACCTCAACCTCGCGGCTTTTGTGTGAGTAGCTGACCTGCAGGTCAAGCCTGCGATAGAGGTCGCTGAGGCTCTCCGGCTTGGCGTCGCCCAGCTTGATGCCGACGTCTCCTAGGTTCTCCACCATGGCGTAGAGGTCAGCGCTCTCGAACCCACGCGCAGTCGGTACGTCCACGAGTTCGGCCTGAGCAACCGCGCGCTTCGCCTGCGCTTCGTTCACAGCCTCGACCAGCGCCGCCGGGTCCACCCCCGCCTTGATCGCGTTCTGGAACCGCTTCAACTCCTCCTCGGCCGCAGCCAGCCGCTGTTGAGCCGACTTGTGCGTCGTCTCTTCTCTCTTGTCCGGCTCCTGAGCTTCCAGCAGCGCGCGGGGTGCCAAAACCTCGACCTAACGGGCCTGACCTGCGGATCAAGCGGCTGCAGGTCCGTACTCATTGATCAAGCCGCCGAGCACTCGCCGGCGACGTACGGATCTACAACCTGGCGCTGCGATGGGGTGATCCGGTTGCGGCGGAGTATGGTCCCGTGCTCTGTGTGGCCGTCGGTGGTTGTAGTGGGACACGTAGCGGTTCAGCACTGATGTCAGGTGACGCTCGTTGAAGATGAGCAGTCGGTCTGTGAGCTCTCGCCTTACGGTGCCCACGAACCGCTCGGCGTAGCAGTTGGCCCCGTGGACATCGCGGCGGGATCTTTACGATGTCGATGCCGGCGTCAGCGAGAACAGAATCAAACGACGCCGCGAACTGGCCCGCCCTGTCACGAACCAGGAATCGAAAGTCGTTCGCCCGATCGTCAAGCGTCATAAGGAAGTTGCGAGCGTGCTGGGTGGTCCACGGCCCGTCAGGGTTACAAGTGGTCCCGAGGATATGGACGTAGCGGGTGTCGACCTCCATCACGAAGAACACGTACACCCGCTTCAACGTGACGACGCAGTCGACATGAAAGAAGTCGCACGCCAGCATGCTCGCAGCCTGAGCACGCAGGAACCGCCGCCACGACAGGTCGGAGTCTCGAGTCGGCGAAGGCGGAATCCGAAGCCGCTTCAGAACGCGACGAACAGTCGACGCGGCCGTCCGGTGGCCGAGCTTGAGCAGCTCACCTTGGATACGGCGGGAACGCCAGCCTGTGTTCTGCCGGGTTATCCGCTCGATCAACACCACCACGGTCTTATCGACCTGCGGTCGCCCAGCCCGGTTCGGGTAAGTCCACTTCTTGGCGATCAACCGCCGATGCCACCGCAACACGGTGCCCGGAGACACCAACCGGTGCTCCCGTAGCCAGCGAGGTAGTCGCCGCACCAACGCGGCCAGAACCACACGATCAGCCCAATCCAACCGCGGACGGCGCTGACCTCGACGCAACACCGCGACCTCATGCCACAACACCAGCAACTCGACGTCCTTCGACGCCGACGACCGGCCGAGCAGCACCAGCCAGCCAACCAGCTGGACAAACGACGAGGTACAGCAGTCGCAGCGCCACGCCCACGATCATGCCGACCGAACGACAGTGCCCGACCACCGCAGCTCAACGCGTGTTTTCAGAGTTCTGGCACCCCACAGGCTGGGTGGGCGTCCGGTGCGTCGTCTCGCGGTGTAGTCCCTCTTCCAGGCGATGAACCTGCGATGCCAGCCGAGCACCGTGCCTGGCGTGGCTGGGAAGACCTCGCGCCAGCGCGCACGAGGTATCAGCCTGGACAGCGCGGCGAACCAGAATCGGTCCGCCGACTTGTAGCGGACCGGGCCAGCCAGCTGCCGACGAAGCACAGTGTTCTCATGCCGAAGCACAAGCAGTTCCGCATCCCTCGCCGTCTCACCGCGGAGCAGCACCGACGCAGCGGACAGCACCCTTGTACAGCAGAGACAAGATCACCTGAGCATGCTCTCAGCCTGGGAAAGATGCGCTGCCACGCTGCAGTGACGACTTTCGAGCGGCACACCTCCGGAGGCGTGCACCACCGCTACCCCGGCCGCCCTGGGGCTGAGGGACTTCGCGCCCCAGGACGACCTGGTGTTCAGGAGGACTTGTAGTACGGGTACCGCGAAGAGTCGTCGTACGGCGTGTACGTGGGTGCGTGCAGCATCCGGGGAAACTGGCCCCACTTCGACCGCACCTGGGTCTTGCCGTCACCGACATTGATCCCGGAGTGGTCGTCGGACTTCCAGGACACGCGCATGGTGTCGTACCACGGCCTTGGCTTCGACCACGCCGTGAAGCTGCCGTCGTTCCAGTACGTGTCGTCACCGGGCGAGCTCATCCACAGGTTGTTGGTGGTCGCCTGCGAATGCCACGCGTAGGAGTGGCAGTTGTACTTTCGCGTCGCGTTCGTCTCGCGCTTGGCCCGCGGGTAGGTACGTGCCACATAGGCATTGATCGCCGCGATGTCCGCCCTGGACAGTTCGACCGTCACCACCATCACGCGGACCGCCGAGCCACGTGGCGTGCGCACATTGCTGTAGTAGTCATCGGTCGAGAAGTCACCGGCCGGGTGCCTCCCAGACGGTTCGGCGAAGTGCGCCGCGACCTTCCTGCGAATGTCCTCGACCACGTCCGGCGACACGGCGAGGCCGTCGCGCAGGAACTCCGAGTCGCGCCACTCCCAACCCTCCTGCGCGGCGAGCGTCCTGCCGAGGAGCACACCGGTCGGCTCCAGCCCGGGCTCACCGTAGAACTCCGGCTGGGTGCGCTTCGCGTCGGACTTCGCGGTGGCAACCCGCAGCAGACTCTCCCTCTGACCAGCGGACATCCCGGTCAGCACCGACGGTTGCGCGAGCACGAGCTCGAGCTTCCACGCCGTGAACGTGTGCTCCCCCGCAGCCGCCAGGTCAGCGACCGGCGGCACCGCCACGTCGAACGCTTCGTAACGACGCGCCAGCACCGTGCCCGCGTCTGGACGGCGCAGCAGCTCGGACAGGCCGTTGAAGCCCTCAGCGACGCGTTCAACACCGGCCTGCACCTTGTCGTGCGCCAATGCGTCCCAGAACATCGGGTAGTCCAGCACTGCGGTGACCAGCTGGTCGGTCGACATCGCTGCCGCCTGCCCAGCCGGCAGTTGCACCGCAGCCAGCATTTCCTCGTGTGTGGTGAACTCGGCCCACTCGGCCGTGCCCGGAAGCACGGACGGTTCGTGGGCGGCGGCCGCGGGTGCGGTCAGAGACGTGCCGACGACTCCCGCCACACCTGCGAGCGCGGCGGCTCTCAGCCACCAGCGACGATTGTGCTCCATGGAAATTCCCCCTCTTCAGTTCTGCACTAGACGGTCTCTAGTGGACGGTCAGACAGCGAAGATCGGCGTTCCGTTGACCGTGCGGTAGACGAAGAACGTGGTCTGGCCGTTGCCGTTGTTGATGGTCGCGAACGTCGGATCGGTCGCCGCTGCGGGTGCCGGCTGGTCCACCTGTGCGGAGGTCCAGTCCTTGAACACGCCGGTGCCCTGTCCGGTTTCCACCCGGTGTAGGTGTACTTCCAGACCGCGTTCAGATCCGTCGTGACCGTGGTGACGTGCGCACCCGTCCACGTGAACCGCAGGTCCCGGCCGGCGGTGTTCGCCTGGCTGTTGGAGATCTGCGCCTTGGCGAGCCGCCCGTCGGTGTTGTTGTAGGTCCGCGCGTGGCCGTCGCCGGCTCACGGACGGTGCGAGCACTGGTTCCCCCTTGGTGTGTGCAGCAGGGCTCAAAGCGCTTGAGTGATCAGGAAGATCGGGACGCTTCTCAGCATGGTCAGGATGTTTCCCCAACCGCTCTACACGATCGCTACACGCGGCAGCAGGCCCCGCTCGACGGTTGTGTCTCCGAGCTGCGGCAGGCACCTACCACCGCTACGACAACCTCTGGCGCCGCGTCGGCGAAAACCTCGGCTGGGCGGGCAAACAAGGCGTCAGCACCCACTGGCTCCGCTACACCACGCTCACCTGGGTCGAACGGCACTTCGGCTACGCCGTCGCCCGCGCCTACGCCGGACACAACGACACCAACACCGACGCCGGCAGCACCACAACCTACGTCCGCGCCACCCTGGAAGAAGTCGCCACAGCACTGGCCGCCCTCACCGGCGAGCACCATCCCCTGGCCGCGTAGCTGATTCCAGAACAGTGGGTTGCGTGCTTCTTGGACAAGGAGCATGCAACCCCGTGGCCGCCCCGGGAGGGGACGTGCTGACGACCGGCGCCAGGCAGTGTCGAGCGGGCGCACAAACCCTCGGCCGTGATCGTGGACCTTTGATTGTGACAGCAGGTCAGCGGTGACGTACTCGATCACTTGCCCTAAATATAGTCAACACTGAAGCAACTGTGAGAACAGTTGAGTTGACTCGCGGTGATTGAGACCCAGGTCGATCAGTCATTCAAGGCGACTGAGCGGTGGACGCTCTGGCGGGCACGAAACTCGCCCAGCGCTTCCCCGATTGGGGCATGACTCCCTCGGCTCCTCGCTTGGAGGTTTTCCAAGCGGTACCAAGGAACTCGCACAGTGTGCGCAGTAAGCGCCAAGGCGAGGGGACCATGTGTCTGAACAGCGTGACCAGCCACCCGTGCTCGACCGCGACGGCGGGCCGTTGAGCGTTGACCTGAGCGAAGCCGACGCGCAGTTCCGGCAGTGGATGCACGACAACCTCAACCACGCAGCCGGCCACTTCGGCCTCACCATCGCAGGGCAAGCTCGACTCGGCTGGCTCGACCGGTCGATCAGCGCACCCGTACAAACAGCCGACCGGCAACTCTGGCTTCGCGTGGTATCCGAGGACAAACAGTGGACCGGCGGCGACTTCTGGACCGGAAACCTTGAGGCCAACGTGTTCGCCACGCTGTCCAAGCCGCGCGTTCTCGACGTCTACGAGTGGGAGGAATGGCGGCAGCAGCGTGCGGAGCTAATGACATTGGCTCCAGGCTCACCGTGCTCCCCCACTGACACCTTGCGCCACGCGATCAGCCTTCCCGACCAATGGTGGACGCAACTCCGCAGAACGATCGAGGTGGTCGCAGCGACGCCGACCGACCGGATCAATGCCGATCAGGCATTGGTCACCGGCAGGATCCAGCAGTACTTCGGGAATTCGGTAAACCCTGTGGTCCGCCACTGGGAAACTGTGCACGGCGACCTGCACTGGGCGAACCTGATGGGACCGGACTTCGGCCTGCTGGACTGGGAACTGTGGGGCCGTGGTCCAACAGGGACAGACGCAGCCACACTGCTCTGCTACAGCCTTCTCGTGCCGGACACAGCGGAACGAGTGCGCGACACCTTCGCCGACGTACTCGGCACCGACGCAGGCCAGCTCGCACTGCTCTACGTCGCAGCCCGGCTGCTACACCGAGTCGACAAAGGCGACCACCCACACCTCGCCGCACCACTCAGGAAGCTCATCGAGACCTTGTGAGCCACCCGTCAGACCGCCTCCTCGAGTAGCGACTGCGCCTCCCCGAGACTGGCGATCAGCGCCTTGGACTCGCCCGCGTCCAAACTGGACTCACTCAGCGCACGCACAACCTCTCCGTAGGCCGCGATCGAGGCGTCGTCCTCGATGAACGCGGTAGAGGTTTCGCATTCCACGCACACCACGGGTTCGTACTTGTCGAAGGTCAGCCGGGTGAACGGCCTGTCCATCCCGACGTGCGCGCCGATCGCCGTTGGCACGATCCGGATGTTGACGTTCGGGCGCACTGCCATGCGCAACAGGTGATGCACTTGCTCCTGGTGAGCGCCTTCTCCACCGACCGGCAGGCTTAGCTCCAGTTGGTGGATGTAGAACGTGCAAGTCAGCCCGCTGCGGCGAAGCTGCTCCTCATCTTCAATCGGGCCTTCACACGTGCATCCACTTCAGCCCTGGGCACGGTGGGCGAAGCCATGATCGCCGCACTCATGTACGCGGGCGTCTGCAGCAACTCCGGCAACGCGAGCCCGCGCCAGCTGATCAACGTCTTGGCCGCCGCGAGATTCTCGGCAAGCGTGCTGCTGGACGGCGGCGGTATCTACAACGGCCTGCACGGCACACTGACGACCACCGGTGTCACCGGCGGCCCGATGCTCGTCGGCCGCAACACCGGAGCACGCGGGGGTGGCATCGCGGCGGTCGACTCGGGCACGACCACGATGACCCAGACCGCCGTGACGACCAACGTCGCCGTGCTCACCGCGGGCGGGGTCTACCGCCAGGGCGGCACCATGACCAACAACAACTCACCGATCAGCGGGAACCTGACGAACAACTGCCTCGGCAGCGTCCCTGCCGTGCCCGGCTGCACCGGATGACCACATCCACAACGACGCTGTGGGCCTCCCCGAACGGGAAGGCCCACAGCCACGCGCAAGACCACAAGCAGGCGCTGCCTGCGGCACCCGTCTTCTGTCGACGCGGTTCTCCTCTGCCGCCGGACAGCAGCGCGGCACCACCGAGACGCGTTTGGCTTGGCCAGGTTCGAGTCTTGTGGCTCCATCCACAAGCCGGGTTGGGGTCGTTCCTGTGGCATGTGCGCGAGGACGAGGAAGCCGCGCTGTGGCTGCTGCGGGCCGCCGACGCGGGGCAGGCTGATGCCATGAACCTGTTGGGCGACATCCACGACTTCCGCAGGGCACCCGGCGCGACGATCACCTGGTACACCAAAGCCGCTGAACTCGGCGACGAGGAGGCCGCTCAGAGCCTGGCCGCACTCCGCGATACGTGACGATCAGACCAGGAACTGGCCCTCCTTCGCACACCCCCCCGGACGCTTGCGCCTGGCCTCGCGCCAAGCACGAACACACTGACATGCCGATGAGCGGACGTTTCTGAGCGCAGTGCAGTCGCGTGTTTAGAACCGGGGCGTGCTCGGTGCGTTGCTGGGCGGCGCCTGGCGATACTCAGCCATTCGGGTCAGCGTGTCGATTCCGGCTACCTGGCGGAGGACGTTCGGAGCAGCGGCCCGAATGGTCGGCTCGTGCATGTTCCACACGCCCGGCGGGGTGCGAAACAGATCAGATCCACTATGGCCAGTTCGCCATTCCGCTGCGCTGTTTGACGGCAAACGCTATGGTGCGATCGGAGGGGCAGCCATGGGGGATACGAGGTAGACACCGCCGCGCTGCGCAAAGCCGCGGAGTCCGCGGTCAGCGCCGGTGAACAGGCGAAGCAGGTCAAGCTGGGCGAAGGGCCGGCCGAGATCCCGGCAGGCATGCGAGGCTCGCTGTCCGCGGCCACCGCGCCCAACCTGACCAAGGCGTGGGACGCGAGGCTCGCCGCGTGGGCCGGCGAGATCACGAACTTCGCCGCCGACGTCCGCGCCGCCGCGGACCGCTACGAGAAGGACGAGAACGCCGCGGAGGACGACCTCTCGATCCTGGGCTGGTTGTTCAAATGACCTTCACCTACCACGACGTGCGTACCTGGAACTCGGGCGCGCTCGACGGCGCGGCCGCCACCGTCAAGGCACGCAAAGACAAGATCATCGGCCTGCAGGACGAGCTCAACCTCGCGTTCGGCCCCATCTACTGGCACGGCGATGCGGCGACGGCCGCACAGACCAAGCTCGCCGCCCTCGTCGACCGCGCAGAACACGTCGTCGCCGAAGCCGGCACCGTGCTGCGGGCCTTGCACGACTCGGCCGACGCCCTCGCCGTGCTCCGCCACGAGGTCGAGAACACCGACTCCACCGCGGCGTCCAACCAGTTCACCATCAGCGCTCAGGGTGACATCGTCGACGAACGTCCGCCGGACGCGCAGGACACGCCGGAAAGCCTGCACCAGCGGGCCCGTCTCCGTGCAGAGCTCACCGAGGCCGTCGGCCGGATCCTGCAGGCGGCCCACGAGGTCGACGAGGTGCTCAATAGTGCGCTCACCAAAGCGGAGCAAGCGCAGATCTCCGACGGCGGTGCCACGAGCCTCGCCGAGGCAGACGTCAGCAACAAGACGCAGGACGGCCGCTACCGGATCGGCCCGCCCGACCGTCCGGACATCAAGTTCGACGAGGACTTCGTCTACGGCTCCAAGGAGTCCACGGCTGGCGACCACCTGGATAAGGCGAAGTGGCTCGCCAAGCTCCGCGGTGCCCAGGCGCTCGGCTTGATGCCCGACGGCACTGAGATGTACGAGCACTACTGGAAGAACACCGGTGAGCCCAAGGAGTTCGACTACGAGAAGGCGTACCGCGACGACTCAGGCATCCGCCAGGGCGTCGACTCCGAGATCACCCGCGCCGCCGCAGCGGCCGAGGAGCTTATCCGCAGCGGCAACACCAACTTCCCGATGACAGGGCAGGCCTCGGTCGCACAGCCCTATCCGACCACGGAAAACTGGCAGAAGGCGGTCGGCGGCTACCAGGTGTGGAGCCATTCCAACGTCCGGGTCGAGGGCAACAAGGTCACCATGGAGATCACCGTCAAGGCCGAGGACCGGTACAACTTCAACCGCGGCCAGGCCGACATCGCCACCGGCGCCGGTGACAACGAGAACGGCCGCTTCACCGAGATCGGCTGGGCCAAGCCGTTCGACACGCACGGCACGATCACCAAGACCGCACCTGGGAGGTCGGCCACCCACCCGGTGGGCCGACCGGAGAGCCGGGCGAGGATCGTGAGCCACGCGGGTCGGGCCGCGACCGGGGACCGACCCCGGACAACCCCAGGGAGCGCCGGTGAGGTTCACCAGGTTGACCGCCATGCTGCTGTGCGCGGTGCTGACCGCGGGCTGTCAGTCGTTGTGGAACGGAGGAACGAACGTGCGCACCACCGACGCCGCCGCCAAGTCCGGCACCGGCGAACTGCGAACCGACCTCGAGCCGCTCACCAAGCGGTTCGCGGCCCTGGGCACTCCGGAGCGGGCCCGCTGGATGTCGGGCACCTTCGGCTCCGACCGCGCACCAGGCCCGTCGACCTACTGGATCGATGCCGTGATCACGCTGCCGGAGAGCAAGATCGACGAGCTGAAATCCGCGTACAGCCCCGAGTCCGCAGGCAAGACGCCGGACGTCGTCGATGACCTGCGCGGTGAGCTGCCCATCGGCAGCTTCCTCACCAGTGATCGGCTCGACCAGGCCTTCGCCGCCGACAAGTGGTTCGCCAAGGCCTACCTCGTGCCGGATGACCGCGTGCTCGTGCTCGTCGCCACCGGGAGCTGACGTCTACGGCACGCACCCGTTGCCGTTCCTGAGGTGCAGTTCGGCGCGGACGGCATCGAGGTAGGTGTAGCCAGTGGTATAGAGGTCCGCGCTCTCATGCCGCGAGGCGCGTCCTCACTAGCTAAGCCGGACGATGGTGCTCCCATCTCTCGCTGATGCTGCGAGAACAGACAGCAGGCTCGCCCCTACCAGCCGAAGCATTCAGGGGCTGAGCCTCAATCATGTCTCGTAGCCAGCACGCCAAAGCCTTGAGGCGCACCCATGAGCACCAACACAGTCCAGGCAGCACGACTACTTCTCACTCGTCTCGGCCTCTCACCCGAAGACCTTCTCCGAGAGCCCGCACAAGTCCCCACCTTCGCCGAGTACGTACCCAAAGTCGCCCTCGCTGCCGGCCCAGGCGCACGACGTACCTACTCCACCTACTGGGCACAGATCATCGCCGCGTTCGGAGACAAGCGACTCGATCAGTGCGACGCCACCGACATCGAGATCCTGGCGCGCCAGAGCATGCAGACGCGCATCATCCGGCGAACCGACCGCGGCGGCCACAGCACCGGCGAGCATCTCCTCGCCGCGATGCGCACCATCTACACACATCCGATTCGCGACGAACTCCTTCCGCTGCAGAGCAACCCAGCCGCAGCCATAGCGAAACCCAGCCGACAACGCTCCCTGCGCAGAGCACTCACCAATCCGGAACTGGCCGCGATCAACGACATCGCCGCCACGACAGGTAACGACACTCCACTCGACACACTCATCCTGCGCCTGCACACCGAGACCGCCTGCCGCTGCGGCGGCGCACTCGCGCTCCGCGAGGACGACATCGATCCTCACTGGTGCCTGCTTCGCCTGCGGGAAAAGAACAACACGATCCGCTGGCAACCCGCCAGCCCCACCCTGATCACAGCCCCGCTCCGCCACCGCGATCAGCGCGGCACCGGCAGACCATCACCTGGGCAACTGCTCCGCTACCGCGACGGAACACCGATCACCAGCCGCCGCTACGACGGACTATGGCGCCGAGTCGCACGCCAGCATGCTCGCCGCCTGAGCGCGCAGGAACCGCCGCCACGACAGGTCGGAGTCTCGAGTCGGCGAGGGCGGAATCCGAAGACGCTTAAGCACCCGGCGAACAGTCGACGCGGCCGTCCGGTGGCCGAGCTTGAGCAGCTCACCCTGGATACGGCGGTAACCCCAGCCGGCGTTCTCCCGCGCCAAACGCTCGATCAACGCCACGACGGTCCCATCGATGCGCGGGCGCCCAGCTCGGTTCGAATAGGTCCACTTCTTCGCGACCAAGCGCCGATGCCACCGCAGCACGGTGCCCGGCGACACCAGGCGATGATCCCGCAACCAGGACGGTAGCCGCCCCACCAACGCAGCCAGCACCGCACGATCAGCCCAACTCAACCGCGGACGGCCATGGGTACGCCGCAACACCGCGACCTCGTGCCGCAGAACGAGCAACTCCACGTCTTTGGCCGCCGAAGACCGGCCTAGCAGAACCAGCCAACCGACAAGCCGAACAAAGACGAAGTACAACAACCGAAGCGCCACGCTCACGATCATGCCGTCAGGGCGACAGCACACGATCGCCGCTGCTCAGCTGGCGAGTGCAGAGTTCTGGTACCCCACACGCAGAAACCGCCGCCACGACGTGTCGGAGTCTCGAGTCGGCGAAGGCGGAATCCCAAGCCGCTTCAGCACGCGACGAACAGCCGACGCGGCCGTCCGGCGGCCAAGCTTGAGCAGTTCACCTTGGATACGCCGGTAACCCCAACCGGTGTTCTCCCGCGCCATACGCTCGATCAACGCCACGACGGTCTCATCGACCCGCGGGCGACCACTCCGGTTCGGGTAGGTCCGCTTCTTCGCGACCAACCGTCGATGCCACCGCAACACCGTGCCCGGAGACACCAACCGATGCCGTCGCAGCCACACCGGTAACTGTCGCACCAACGCGGCCAGCACCGCACGATCAGCCCAATCCAACCGAGAACGGCGCTGACTTCGACGCAACACCGCGACCTCATGCCGCAACACCAACAACTCGACGTCCTTCGCCGCGGACGACCGGCCGAGCAGGACCAGCCAGCCACCCAGCTGGACAAAGACGAGATAGCTCAACGGGTGTGTGCAGAGTTCTGGCACCCCACAGGGCCTGATCGCGCAGCTCAGACCGGGTCAGTGCGGCCCAGCTTCGTCGCCAGCACTGTGAAGTAGGGCAAGGTGGACCACGCCTTGTGGTCGCCGATGACGTACAGGCGGTGCTTCGCCCGGCTGACCGCCACGTTGAGCAGGTTGGGTTTGGACGCAGCCCACCTCCGGGCACCTGGTCGGTCGGGTGCGCCGCCCAGCACCAGGACGACGATGTCCGCCTGCTTTCCCTGGACGGCGTGCACCGTCCCGGCCACCAGGCCCCGGTGGCTCTCGGTTCGGCTTGCCACCTGGCGGGCGATGTCGCGGAACGGGCCGATCACCAGGACGTCGGACATGTCGAAGCCCAGTTTCGCGAGCTCGTTGAGGATCCGGTCGAGCTGAACGCCTTCGCCGGGGATCCAGTGGCCCTGAGCGGCGTCGCCCGGCACGTCGATCCACTTCGAGTTCGGCAGCTTCGGGTACTTTTCGGCAAACCGCCTGCCTGGCGCCGGTGCGGTGCCGTCGATCATCAGGCCGTCGTAGGCGACGGTGTTGACGATCTCGAACATCGGCTGGTCACAGCGCCGGTGCACGGTCAGCGGAATCCCGACCCAGGTGGGGGCGTCGTCACCGGGCAGCGAGGTTCCGAGCAAGGTGAGCCGATCGGCCAGGCGCTGCACGGAGGTGTGGCTGGTCAGCCACTGCTCGTCGACTCCGAACTCCAGCCGGATTGCCTGCTCGGCGCGGAAAGGGAGGGCGTTGATCGGCTCCAGCTGGAGGGGATCGCCTACGACGACGGCCCGGCGCGTCCGCCACAACGCGCCGACGGCGTTCTGCGGCGCGGCCTGGCCCGCCTCGTCGATCAGCAGCCATCCCAGCGCTTCTCGGCCAAGATTGCCGAACAGCCGGGCGTAGGAGGCGAACGTCGTCGACACGACCGGCACCACAAAAAAGAGGCTCTGCCACGCGGCGAGCACCGCGTCGGGGTCGAGGTCACGGGGTGCCTCACCGCTGACCAGGTCCACGGCCGCTTGGAGGCTCTGCCGCATCTCTGTGGGTCTGTGACGCAAGAACGCCTTGTGCAGAGCCAAAGCAGCGATGAACAGGGCGCTTCGCGCGGTGTTCCACTCGGCATCGGTCCACAGGGCGGCGAGCTCCCGGCGGTCACGGTCCTGCCACCACGTGGTGTCGGGGTAGTGCCGACCGAGTGCTGCAGCGGCGTCGGTGAGCCGGCCGTCGAGAACTCCGAGTTCTTCCTCCAGTGCCTGGAATTTCGCATTGGCGTGAGCCCGAGCGTGCTCGGCCGATGTCAGTTCCCGGTTGGCGGCCGCGACCGCGCGCCGTGCCGTCTCGAACGGCTCGTGGTGGACCTTCGGCACGGGTATCCCGGCGGCCAGCATTCGTTGCACGGATTCCGCGTCATGTGCGGCGGCGTCAAGGTTCCGTCGGGCGGCGTCGATCTCCCACTGGACCGCCGCCAGCTCCTGGTGTGCGGAGGCCAAATCGTGTTTGGCGGCAACGACCTGCTGAGCCAGCCAGTGGTCCGTTGTAGACCACTTCCGCTTCGCGCCGCCCAACGTGCACAGCGTCACCAGCCATCCCGGCCGGGTGTCCTGATGGGCACTGTGTGCGTTCCAGCGCTCGGTGGTTTGGGCTTCGTGCGACTGAACTTTGCGTTCCGCGGCGACACGACGCCCGGAGCTGAGCCGATCGATGACGCCCCCTCGGTCGCGGATGACGTCCTCGGCGGCGGCCAGGCGGTCGCGCGCCGACTGTTCGTCCTTCGCCTGCTGGGCTAACGCGATGCGGTCGGACTCCGCTTTGTGGACGCGTTCGGCGTCGGCCGCGTCCGCGCACCGCGCCCGCGCCGCATCGATCCGCCGCTCGGCTTCAGCGACCGCTTCCCGTTGGTCCGCCACCCCGGCCGTCAGAACGCTGTGGCGTTCGAGCATCTGGCGAACGACCGCTCGCTCGGTGCGCAGTTCCTCGACTCGCGCCTCAGCGGTCCTGAACTCCTCGACGGCGGTCGCCCACGTGGTGTCCGGTGCCTCCAGCTCGTACTTCTTCAGCACCAGCATCATTCCGCACCAGTCGTCCGGCTTTTGGTCGTCCGGCTTGTGGAACCAGAAGCTGTCGACGAACCGGCCGCGGTTCTTCTTGTTGCCCAGCTTGGCCGCAACCAGCGCCCAGCCCTCAGGATCCTGGTCGGCGGCTGACGTCCCTTTCGGCTCGGTCTCCGGATCTGGCGCGAGCAACGCGGTGGCGATGTCCGCGAAATAGTCCACCTCGGCGGCGTGTTCCCGCCAGGACTCGTCGATGGCGTCCGCGGAGGGGATCTCGTCGGTCACGTTCTCCACCGCGACGTTGTTCGTCGATGCCAGGACCATCTCGAACCCGGTCAGCTCCGGATCCCACTGGTGGATCACGCGCTTGAATTCGCCGGTGCGCCAGTTGAACCGCCGGCCGGTGAAGGCCTTCCCCGGTTCCGGCAACGCCACGAGACGCTGCGCTCTTGTCACGACCAGGTCCGCGACGAGATCACGGAGCATGGTGGTCTTGCCCGTTCCCGGTGGCCCGTTGACCCCGACGAGCCCTTCCGCGTCCTGCAAACCGGAAGCGGTGATCACGGCCAGTTGCTGGCTCAGCGCCAACGCGTGCGCCGAGTTGCTCGGCCATCGACCGCCTGGAACCAGTTGCGGCACGGTCCTCGCCAGCACGTGGTCCAGCCGCTCGCGCACGTCGATCCGGCGGCCGACCGGGATCTCGGCCTCGGGCCGCAGGTACTCCCGCAGCGCCGCGCCGACGTCGCCCTTCTCCGCCTGCTTGGCGACCAGGGCCAGGTCGCTCATGACGAAGCTGTTGAGGAAGTCGTGACCGCCTGGGTTGTCGGCCTTGCGGCGGGCCACGATCTGGCTGCTGATCCGGATGTCCGCCGCTGAGAGGACGCCGGACGTACCCGTCACGCCGACGGCGATCTTCAGGCAGTGTGCGAGGTCGGCGAAGTCCAGAACGCGGAGCACGTGCTGAGGCGGCGTCTCCTTGTCCCCCAGAAGCACCGCGTCGGTGACGAAGTCCCGCCATTCCGCGGTGAAGTCGAGCATGGCGTCCTGCAACTGCGACAACCAATCGGGTCCGCAACCCTTGGACCGGTCCACCTCGCCGGTGGCCCAGGCACAGCTGGACAACACCTCGGAGTTGAGCAGCGCCCGGCCGTCCTCTCCGACCAGGAACGCGGCGACTGCGCTGTCCCCGCCGGGACGCTCGTCGTAGCTCTCCTGGTCCGGTTCGAAGACCTGTGACAGCACGTCGAACACCTCGGTGCGGCGGTAGATGCCCAGGTACACGGTGTGGCGCCAGGCCTGTTCCGGCTTGAGCCGCCACTGGGCGAGCTCGTGCTCCGGTTCCCACGGCAGCGGCTGCCCCTGCCGCGCCACGAACATCCGCTGTTCCCGGTCGGGCTTGTCGACCTTCTGCGGGCTGAACATCTCCACAGTCCGCCAGAACTCGACCACCCGTGCCCGCGTGGCGTCCGCCCCCAGCCCCAACACGTACTCCGATCGTCGCCGTCCAAACGAAGGCAGTCAGCCTAGCGGCCCTGATCATGTTTGTCCCACCCCTCAAAGAAGTCCGACTGGAGTGGAAACTTCCAGAGTTCTGAACGCTTGTGGGGTGCCAACACCGCTCAGCAACCTGACATGCGCATCAGGCTGCGGCGGGTTCGTACCCGTTGATCAAGCAGTCGAGGACTCGCTCGTCGTACTCGCTTGGGCGGCGACCGCTGTGGTCGCCGTGCGATCTCACGCTCAAGCGGGCATGGCGGCGCTTGATCAAGTCGCGATGCCACCTCAGAACCGTGTCCGGGCTGACCAGCAGCCGGAGCCGGCGCAACGGCGCGCGGGCCAGGGGCACGAGCAGGGCGGCGAGCAACGCCCTGCCTCTGGCCACACTAGTGGGCGCTGATCGCCGAGTTGCCGGTGCAGGACCGCGAGTTGATGGCGTAACGCGAGGATCTCGACATCCTTCTCACGGTCGGTCATGCGCAAGAGCCATAGCTCGGCGAAGGCGTGGGCGGGAACGCTAAGGGCGCTTGCGGGCCAGAGTGGTTGTCCGTGGCGGCCAGCTCGGTTCTAGCTCCGCCACTTCACCGCTGGAGGAACGATG
>NZ_JBEXPJ010000180.1:0-17226 GCF_040611995.1 Lentzea sp. NPDC006480 | reverse complement strand
TCGATGATGGCGATCGCCCGGCGCACACCGGCGCACAAACTCTGCGGCTCGGCCAGCAGGACCTGCTTGTCGCCACTCATTCCCACTCCGTTCCGTGCCATTACTTATGTGTCGGAACGCCTTGCTTCGTGTTGCCGAACAGGGCATCCACGCCGACTGGTGGAGTCCGAGTCCTTGTCAGAAAGTCCTGTTTGCCGTTGGGAAGTCGACCTAATAGCCAGACTTCAACACGGCTTTGGTGTCGCGGCGGCCACCAGCCCGCAGAATGGTCCAATACAGGCTCTGCGCAATCTCCTTTGGGGTTTTCCCAAAGTTGAACCTGTCCTGGTCGTTGAACACGACCAGGACAGTCCTTCAGAATAGAATTGATAGCTGCCGCTCGATTTTCGAGACGGCCCAAGATTCCCAATCATGCGGCCGCTCAGTGTTACGAATGTGTACGTGCGAGGAATTCGGTCCACGGGTCTTCAACCAACGTCGTCGCCGGCAACCGGGCCATGAGGATGTGACCGTGTCAAAGCTTTCAAATTCATCTCAGGCGTGCTGGACCCCTGGGGCGAGGTAAGGGTAGTTGGCCAGGGCTGAGACTTGGCAAGTCGGACACCGCAAGTGGGCCAGGTTGACGCGGTCGATCTAGGCGCCAGAACTGCCACATGCGACATCACAGCACTGGCTCGGAGTAACCTCACCGATGACCCATTCATCAATCGGACTTGAAGGTCGGGTTGCTCAGTAAGACCACCTCGGGCAACCCGACCTGACAAGCAACCAGCTACGACTAGCAGTAACCGGAACCGCCACTGCCGCCGTTGTCATTGGTGATGACAATTTCCGTGATGCCCTCAGGGCTGAGGACCGTGTCCTGCCACGAACCATCCAGGACGTCTTCGATCTGTTCGATAACCTGTACCGTCATTTCGATCTCCATTTCATCATCCCACCACGTTATTCCGCCCATGCAGGTGGCGTCGGAGGGACTTAGCGGGCGGGAGATGCCGACTGCACGAACGACGCCAGCAGTTCGGGTTTGAGGACTGCTCCTCCTGCATGCGACTTCGTGTGCATGTGTGCGGCGCCTCGCTGCCTCACGAGTGAAAGTCTATGTCTCGTGACCAACAACACCACAGTGCTGCACGAAGGGGCATTAATTCCTTCCCGCATGGCCACGGGTCACGTTGGGCCGCCGCACCGGCGTCTAGGCGCGAGCGTTCGGCGCCAGACTCATGTTACACGTTCGCACCGTAGCGATTCGCTCACGCGGCGCAACCGGACGTTGCGAAGATCCTGGCGTGATCTCAACAAATATCAGGCGGGTAGTGAGATCACCTCATTGGCGGCACCTTCTGCAGCGTGTGCGACACGAGATCTCACATGCCGAAACTCATCCAGAGCGTCCTGCACGCCGATTCCGGAACCGCACGGCGTCTGCGGGCGCGCCCGTTGGTCGACTGTCGAACGCCATGCAGAGACCCGCACCACCCGGTGGTGGTCGCCGCTGCCGTGCATGAGAAATCGCGGGCGATCAGATCGAGGCGTGCTACTGATGGCGCTCTCCGGAAAGGGTCCTGTCGCTGATTTGGTGATCAACATGGTTGGCGGGTCAGACTCGGCAGAGGACCTTCTTGCGGAGTAGGTCGAACTTCGCCCTCCCGTACATGCTTCTCTTGATCGATTCGGGCGTGACACGGCGCCTTCGACCGGGCCGGAGTTGTGGTACGTCGTGAGGCCGTTGACGACTGCGGAGTGGTCGCGCGCGAGCCCAGCGGTGAACGAGTGCAAGTACGGGAGATCATCGGCTTGCACTGCGCCGATCCATTCATCGAGCCTGTCACCGCGCAGTCCCGTCATCATCTCTGGCCGGCCATGCCCGCCACCGTGGGTCGCGGAACGGATCGGCTGGAGCAGATCGACGACCGTGCTCGAAGGCCGGGTGCGGGAGCTGCGTGACTTGGCCACATTCATCAGAGCCGGCCGCTGGCTCATCGTGGTCGTCCGCGGCCGATGCGACTAGCCGCATGCGGCGCTTGCTGCCGGATAGTCGGGAAGCCTCACGCGGCGCGCCGCTTTACCGACTCCATCCGGTATCGACGCCTGGCGCCCCCGATGTGAAGCCGCATCGGAGGGGCGATCGACCCTCCGCTCATGTCCGCTAGGCCATAGCCGCCTGCGTCTGACGACGCAGTAACAGTCACCATCGTGGCCAGTTCGATGTGCCTTCGCTAGTGGTGGGCGGGTTCGCCGCGCCAGCAACGACACCACGCGCACCTAACATGTCACCTGACGATGGCTCTCACCGTTTCGGTTTGAGCTTGTCGCTGTCGCGACTTTTGGCTGGCGCGTAAGGCAACGCAGGTTGCACACTGTAATTCACATGATCCCCCATACCTCAGTTCCAGACCCAAGTCCAACTCGACAGGTAGTGATATGGCCGATCGAGCCGGTTTTGCCAACTTCAACTTTACTATCTTCCTTTTTTGGGATCGGAAACACCTTTTCTGCCGGCAAGGTCGACAATCAATACTGGTGGAGCTCCGAGGCCAAAAGATGTACTGGATTGTGCACCTTGAAACCGCTCCGCCGACGTCCCGATCGACGGTCAGCTCCAAAGATGACCCGAACTGCTCTACTTAGGGCCTATTCTGCTGGCCTGCGCTATCGTTCACGTCTCAAGTTCTTCGTGACTGCGTGTTGCCTCGGTGCAGTCTGCAGCCAGCAGTCTGAGCACGAACTGGCATCGTTGTCATGACTTCGTTTCGAGCTTGATCGATCCGCTGGCCGCCAACTCGCAGAAGGCTGCTGGATGACCGTGCCTGCACCAGGCGGGCGCAAAACTGCCTCCAGGACGGCTCATGAGTACTTCTCCCTCGACCGCAACTATGTGAGGCGCTGTGCGTTTGCGATCTTAGGGAATCGACCGTTCCACCTAGGGCTTGTCCTCGGCTTGTCACGCCGCGCCGGGTCGACCATCGTCCTGTAGCGCACTGCGACCTCGGCATACGAACGGTTGATCTTCAGTTCACGCGGGGCGGTGCGGTCCAGTGCGGTGCACAAGTTGTCGGGCAACCAACCAGTGCGGCGTGGCCGCCGAAGTACGCGAACGCGGCGACGTGCGCCGGGATCCAGGCCTGCTGGCCCATCGTCCGCACCGGTCACCTGAAGGTCAACCGCGCGCACGCCAACATCATTACGAACACCCACACCCGTCGTTTCGGCGGCTGGCCCGATCGGTCTCCGAGCCGAGATAGCTGTCGTCGGTTTGTGCTTCGTTTACCGCGGCGGATCCTCACGCAACACGGTGACGTGGGCGCGCCGGTTGTCCTTGGACAGGTTCGCCCCACATATGTCCGGGCTCGTTCTGGCGGGACGCATTTCGTGTCGCTGCAACCGATGCAGGATGCCGTGTTGGAGTGGTACAGAAAGGTGGCCGGGCGTCGTTCGGCCCGGCCGCTGGCGGGCACATCTCCTGTCTCGGTGTTCGATGCGGTGGAGGCTGAAGCGCTGCTTGCGTTGCCACGAAAGCCTCCTCGGCGCCGACGGGCAGCGCCGGTTCGGTGGTCCTTCTCGACGATGTTCGCTGAGCCGGTCAACTTGCGGTGAGTGTCTGCTCTTCGGGCTGTTGCAGCATTTCCGTCAGCTCGTCGACAAGAGCGACGAGGCTGCGAGGGGACCAGGTCAGTGCGCCATGAGCCGAGTCGACCTCGCGGTGCCGCGCGGCGGGGTCGAGGCAGCTGCGCCAGTCCACGATTCTGTCGCCGCGTGAGTAGATGCTGGTGAACGGAACATTTCCGGGAAAGATTCCTGCCAGATCTCTGCGGAGTTGTGCGCAGCACGAACCCCAGCCACACGATGCGCGCAGGAGGCCCGGTACGCCGAGGGAACCAACCATCGCGATGACGGAGAGTTGTGCGAACAGCCACGGGTTCACGCCCAGGAGCCGGGTCAGCGGGCTGCCCAGCGTGATCAGCCCGCGGGTCAAGTCGGGTCGCCGTGTCGCGAGTACGCGTCCGATCTGTCCGCCGCGGCTGTGCCCGACGATGATCGCGGGCCGCCCAGTGGCGTGCACCAGGCGCTCGAGCTTGTCCTCGCTGCGTCTCACGAGGGCTTCGCCGCAGCCAATGCCAAGCCCGGTGGGAGCGAGCTGGCAGCGGAAGTTCAACCTGACCATCAGGTCGTGCAGAGGTTCCAGCAGTTGCGCGGTGCTGCACAGTCCGCCGATCAGGAGAAGCGGCTGATCCTGCGCGTCAAGCGACGGAGCGGTCCACAGTGGATGGATCTTGATCTCCGCGCGCTGCGCCAACGCCTTGGCTTCGTGCAACAGCGGGAGGTGCAGCCAGTCCACCACGCGGCGAACGAGAAACTCCGCGGCAACAGTCGTGAGGTTGTCCACCCAAGGCTCCTCTCCTGCCGACGCTGCAGTGTGCAGCTCCTGCGCAGAAACACGTGCGGTAGCACCGATCAGTTCAGCTTCGACAAACACTGCTGGCCTGTAAACACTGCTGGCCAGTGAGAGGACGCAAGGGCACCTGACACGGGTCGCTCGTCGACCTTGTTCGCAGCACGGCTACAGCCCGTTTATCCCACCTGTTCGCAGACATGGGTGATGTGCGGCGCTCGGACGTGATCTCGCCGTCTGGTGCCCGGCTTCTGTGTGGCGATCGTGCGCCAATTGGGATGCGTCGACGCGAGCGAGGTCGTCGTTGGCCAAATCGGCGATGAAGGACTGGCAATCTACGTGCCAATGCCGCACCGTCCCCATCGCGAAGGCGAGTATGCACGCTGCGGGATTCTGTCGTTGTCGGTGGCTCGTCTGCCGGCTTTCACGCGCTGGAGTGGGCAGTGCGTCACGCCGTGGCGATGACAGCTATGCGGGCCGATGTCGTGTCCTGCGGATCAGTCGGCTGGTTGGTGACAAACCGTGCACCCTGTTTTGAGGCGCTTGCTGATGCTCACCGCGCATTTACGGGCGGGAAGAGATGACTGGGTCCGAACCTTCGCGGGCGCGGGTATCGAACCAGACGTACTCGTACTCGCGGGCAGCCGTCACGCACACGCCGGGACCGGTTCCGAGCGTTGGTGCTGCGCGCTATCACCAGTCCGCGATGTACCACAGTGCTGGTGGTACCAAGTGCTGGTGCAGGACCGTCCGGAAGCCATTCGGGGCGAATACGGCGCGATCACTGCGGTAATCGGGCGACGCGATGACACGGGCGTTCTGGGCAATGTGACTATCTTGGGCGGGTCCGAGGCGCGTAACTGCCCGATGCCGCGCCTGACCTCAGCACGGACTTCGACCTTGACTGCTGTCAACCCCACGAATCGTCGTTCGCAGTGCTGCTCGGCGATCTGCTGCTGGGAAGCCTGCACCCCAGGGTGGTCCTGACCGCGAGGGCGGGCCTTCCATGACGCTTCGTGCCCGATCCTCCTAGGATCAGGCTGAGCACACCGCGAGCTGATTGGCGATCATCGGATGGCTTCGGGGGCTGCCTCGCCGCAAATCGGCTGCCGGTAGGTGCGACGCCATGGTATTCGACTGTGATCGCAACCAGTAGGGGCGCACTCTGACCGGACTGGGATCGTCAGGCGAGGTCGAACTTCTCGGCGTGGATCTGTCGTGAGGGTACGTTCAGTTGGTGGAGTCCGTTCAGGACGGTCTCGGTCATCGCCGGTGGGCCGCATACGTACACGTCGCGTTCGGTGATGTCGGGCACAAACTGCCGTAGCGTGCCGGGCTCGAACGGCCGCGCTCCTTGACTGGTGCGGCCGGTGAGCAGGTGCAGTCGTGCGCGGCGGGCGGTGGCGAGGTGCCGTAGTTCGTGCAGCAGCACGGCGTCGCGTTCGTCGCGTACCCGGTAGAGCACGACGAAGTCGCCAGGTGTGTGCTCCTGCAGCAAGGCCCGGACGGGGGTGATTCCTACGCCGCCGGCGATCAGCAGCACGCCAGTGCGGCTCCGGTGCAGTGAGGTGAACGCCCCGTAGGGGCCTTCGAGAAACGCGCGAGTCCCGACCTTCAGGTGGCGCAGGCCGGCGCTGGTGGTGCCGACAGCTTTGGCGGTCAAGCGCAGTGTGCGGCCGTCGGGTGCGGCGGACAGGGAGAACGGGTTGGCCAGCCACCAGTGGTGGTGGCCGGGGAACCGCCAGATGAAGAACTGCCCGGCGGCTGCGGGCAGCTGGTCGAGGTTGTGGCCGGTGACGTAGACCGACACCACATCAGGTGACTCCGGCACCACGGCCGCGACCCGGAACTGGTGGCGGGCGTTGCGGACCACGGGTACAACGATCCGCCCGGTAATCAAGGAGCCGAACGCGAACAGCCACAGTGCCCACCAGTAGGCCATCGCGAAAACCGACGACGTGAACGTCGTGGTTTCCAGCAGTTGGTGCACGAACGCCAGACCCAGCGCCAAATAGAGCATGAGATGCAGGCCGTGCCAGGTCTCGTAGCGCATACGCTGCCGGACATACCGGGTGGAGACTGCCGCGATCGCCACGATGATGGTGGCGGCGAGCATGCCCAGCAGCGAGGCGGGAACACCGGCGAGGGCGAGGAACGTTCTCGCCATCGAAGCGTTGTCCAGGGTCGCGTACCCGAGCACGACGCTCGTGGCGTGGGTGAGCACCGTCCACAGCAGACCGAAACCGACCCACCGGTGCCACACCGTCAACCTATCCATACCGATGCGCCGGTCCAGCCAGGGAAGCCGAGCCACCAGCAGCAACTGACACAGCATGATCAGCGCGGCGTGCAGACCGAAGAACTTGGCGACGGTGAGAACCTGGTTCTTCCCCTCGCCTGCACTGATGAACAAGACCTCGATGATCGCGACGTTGACGATGATGAACGTCCACAGTGTCCACCGCGCCTGGGCGGCTGGAGTCATGCCGCCGCGCCGGATGACGTGTGGGTTCGTCCTCACCTGAGATCACCTCTTGCTGCCGCAGTTCGTGACCGGGCGCCTTCGGGTGTCTCGGCGGCCGTGTGAAGCCGGACCAGTATGTATCGGCTGACCGCTTGGCGCTGCGCTCACGACCTGCGTGCAGTCGGGTTTGCCTGATCGGCTTTGGTGACGCCCAGCGAAGCTGGTGCTAGCTCAAGCTGAACGCCGAGGTCGCGGCCGAAGCAGGCCGCGTGACCAGGGAGCTCTGGGGCGCTGCTGTCCTCAGGAAACGGGTCACGAACGCCAAGACGGGCGGGTTGACTGAGGACGTCGTGGAGGGTCTCGTCCGCAGTGGTCACTGCAGGTCGCGGGCGGTCAGCGTGTTATCGGGTGTGGTCGAGCAGAATGCGCAGGGCGGTGAGTTCGACGCATTGACCAGCATGATCGTCAGGTCTTCGCGGCCGGTGCCGGGGCTCGCCCACCTGCTGAGCAGGGCCAAGACTCGGACCCGCACGTCAGGGCGGCGGCACAGGTCTGCCAGTTGGCTCTGTGGTCGTGACGTGCGGTGTGGCGGCTGCACGATGCGCCCGCTCACCCTGCCGCCAGGTTTCCCAGCTTGTCGGTGATCGCTGTCAGCAGGTGCCGCGCGGACCGCAGCTCGGTGACCGCTGGGTTGATCCCGGCGTTGGCGCCCAGGTACGCGAACACCGTCTGCAGGTGCGCTATCACGCGCAGCAGCGGTCCGTCATGGGCCGTGGTCGGAGCGGTACGCAACACCGCAAGCTCAGCTTGCACCGGCGTGATCGCAGTGAGGTCGGCGAGCAGTTCCTCCGTTTCATTGGCGTCATGGGATCGGTTCTCAGGCCTGCCGCCGGCGTGGTCACGCAGCGCGGGGAGCAGACGAGTGAGAGCGTGGTCCACGAGGTTCTGCGAGTACTCGCAGCACCTCTCTGTCACGCTCTGCCGCATATGTTGTCACAGTCCGCGATGCTAGTTCACTGCGGATGAATCCCAGACGTGACGGGATGCGGTGTGCCCTGTCCGGGTGTGCCATACACAAGTGGAGTACACGCGTCACGAGCCGACGCCCATGGCGTTGTGTCAGTGGCAGGCATCGTGATTGCCCCGCCGATCGTCTGGCCGGGGCAGGTATGGAGGCGTGTGTGGTCGGCTTTGACGATGAAGATCTGAGGCTGGGGGAGGAGTGGTTGCCCAGCTGCGGTCTGATCGGGTACGTGCACGCCGTCGCCGCGGTCCTGGGGTTGTCACCGGAGGCGACGTTCTGTGAGACCGGACATCCGTCAGCTGCCTACATCGCGCTCGAACAGCGAGTGAAGCAGTTCCCGGATCGGGACGTGGCGTTGCTGTGGGATGAGGAGTCCGGGTGGTGCGTGGCGCTGGAGACCGGCACAACGGACGACCCGATCGCATTGTCGTGGCTGGGCCGTGACGTGCTGCCCACGCCCGGAGTAGTGCGGGAGTTCATCGACCTGATCATGCGGGGTCGCCTGCCGGGCACTCTGGACCAGCCACGGCTGCGGTGTACTGGTGACGACGACGGCCTTGCAGGACGCCTGGCTGCCTACGACACAGAGCGGTGGTGATCATCCGGGCGCCCACCCAGGCAGGCGACCTAAAACGACGGCTACGAGCGGATAGGCGGGGTCAGGCTCGTCGAGCGCCGTGTCGAATACGCTCACCCTGATCACAGAAACAATGCGTCTGCAGCGTTGCATTCGTCAGGTCGGTGCGCGAGTCTGATTGTACGGGTGGTAGCCAGGGTTTACGCGAAGTATCCCGACTTACAGTCTGCGGTTACCCGCCAGCCGTCGACGACTGTTTATCGGTGGCAGCTTGATTTCGGCGTTCTTGACATCACCCTCCGAGTTCTGAGCACTGAGTTCAGTGACCGGGTCGACTTGGGGTCGATGAGAAATGCCTATTGTTCGTGGCTCGGCATGGCAATGTGGTCTCTGTTCATCAAGTTCTCTGCTTGCGGCTGGTGCGCCTACCTTCCGTGGAAGCCGAAGTGTCGGCGGTGCACTCTCGTCGCTGCTTGTGTTACGACCTCTCGGTCAGGAAGTTCCATATCGCGGCTTGCGCTTCTGGGTTGCCTTCGTTCGCCAGGATCATCAGGTGGGTGCGTGCGGCGTTGACCTCGGCCTTCGAGGCGGCGACCAAGCCTGGGACGTCCTTCATGCGTGCGAGTGCGGCGAGGGCGTCTTCGTTGCGGGCGGTCGCCAGGTCTACGAGTGCGGCGTGTGCTGCGGGAATCTGAGCCGCCAACGACTCGAGCGCGGACACGTCGCGCCGGTCGATGAACACCTTCACCGCGCGCTCGCTTCCTACGGACGCCAATTCCTTCAGCGCGACGGTCGCAGACTCTGAGCCGGCCTGGGCCAGGCCCTCGATATCCGCTACGCCGATCAACTCACGAACGGCTTCGGTGTTGTCCTGCCGCGCCAGCGCCCGCAGCTCCTCACGTGCCCCGGTGATACCTGCGGAGGCCAGCTCGCCAAGCGCACGGGTGTAAATCAGATGGTTCGTCCCACCGACCTGTATGTTCGCCCTCACGACTACCTGAGCCTGTTCACTTCGCACCAGGTGAGTTCATAGCCGTTCACACCCGTTGATGTCGCGCGCGGATGTCAGCAGAGCGTTCATCAGATGCACGCGTACCAGGGCGGTTGGGTCTGCTGCACGAGTAGGTGACAGTGGTAGTCACGCAGCCTGACTGGCTGGCGTTGGTCATGATCGCTTCGTGTTTGATAAGGGTCAACCGGCCGAAGTGCGCCCGGCTAGGACGGCTGGTATTCGGGGTTAGCGCGGAACGTTCCGACAGAGCCATCCGCGGTTATCAGCCAGCGCCGACTACAGCTTCCATCGTGGCGTCCCGGTCTCGGGTTCTCGGCGTCATCGCCGAGGTGAGCGTACCGAACTCGGTATGCTGCCAGGTGGGGTCGATCAGAAACACCGACTGGCCACCGCCTGCTGTCGTCATTTCGCTTCCTTTTCGTAGATCCTCCGCCGGTAGGTGGTGTGCCTGTCTCTGGCGAAAGCCGAAGGTGACGACTGTGAACTCCAGCGCCCGCTTGCTCATGACCTCTCAGCCCGCATCTTAGATATTGCCTCGCGCGCCTCTCGATTGCCTTCACCCGCCAAAAACATCAGTGATGCGCGAGCCAAATTAACATTGGCCGAGGAGGCCGCAACCAAACCTGGGACGTCCGCGAGGCGTACGAGTGCGCTGATGGCGTCTTCGTCGCGAGTGATCGCCAAATCCACGAGTGCCGTGCGTGCCGCGGAAACCTGTGCTGCTGCCAGTCTCTCGAGCCTGGGCACCGTGCCGCGGTTCACGAACACCTGCACCGCGAGCGCGTTTCCGCCGAGCGCCAGGTCCTGCAGCGCGTCGGTCGCCGCCCTCGATCCGGCCTGGTCCAGACCCTGAACGTCCCCGTTACGGGCCAGTTCACCGATGGCGTCGACGTTGCCGTCCCGCGCAAGCCCGTACAGCGTCTCGCGTGCCTGGGCGATACCCGCGGACGCCAGGTCGGCGAGCGCACGGGTGTGATTCTCGGGGAATGTCGTGAAGAACCGCAGCGCCTCGGCGTTGCCCTCGCGGGCCAGGTTGACCAGCATGGCGTGCGCGATCTCGACGCCACGGTCCCTCAGTTCGACCAAACCCGCGACGTCACCGCGGTCACGGCACTCCCGCGCGAGCGTGTCGCGCAAGACGACCCTGATCTCCACGCGAGCCGCCCGGCCCCGGTCGACATGCCACGGTTCCGCGACCGAGTCCAGCTCCGCCATCGCAATGAACTCCTGGAAGGCCGAGCGATCGTTGGTGTACGCACCAAACAACTCGCTACCGAATAGGTACGCGGGGACAAGGCCTCTGAGTTGGAACATGATTTCCTCGGCGCGTCGCCGCCCCTTGGCTTTCGCGTTCGCTTCGGCTTCTGCCCGCCCGGACGACATCGACACCGACTTCGACATCCGGCCGTGGCCGGTGATCCGCAGTACCGGAAGCGGACGGCCCGCATCGCGATGCTCGACCAGGACCTCCGCGATGGACATCGCCAACTCTTGTAACACCGCGTGTTCCTTGAGCGTGAGCAAGCCAAACGGGTGGTTCACGACGCTGGTGTCGAAGTGGACGACGGTGTCCAGCCCGCTGAGGTCCCACACCACGTCCAGTTGCTGCCCAGGCGCGTTCAGCCGAACAGGCCGGCGCACCTCGCCCTTCTCGTAGTCCCAGACCGCTTTGCCCGTCACCGTGAACAAGTCGCCCGTCTGCATCCGCCTCCACGTATCCCCGAACTGACCGTCCTCCAGGATCTGGTCCACTACCGCGATGATCTGATCGCGAAGTTCGGTGTGGGCGATTGAGATGTGCCGCAACGTCTCCACGACCACTAAGTTCGGCTGCTGATGCTTCGTGCGCACTTCACCGCGCAGCGCCCACAAGTGCAGCAGGCCGCCGTTCTCCGACACCACGCCACGGATCCGGTCGACCGTCTCCTTGATCAGGGCGATCGTGGCGGCGCGGTCACTGGTGGAGAGCAACTCGCCCGCCGGCTTCGGCTCAGACGGCGCGTACGCCCAGTCCCGCTCGAGCGCTCGCGTGAGTTCCTCACGGTCGAGGTCCCGGTCCTTCGGGAAGAGATTAAGGTGGCCACCGTTGGACACGACGAGGGTGGGCGAGCTGTGCTGATCGAGTAGCACGTTGGCTCCGTGTGTCGGCGCGGCGACCAGCGCGGCTCCTCGCATGCGCTTAAGCGTCACGTGGAGGTCGAATGCGAACCCGCCTGTGCGGTTGAGTGCCCCGGCCAACGGCGTGATGAGCAGCACCGGATTGAAGCCGAAGCGGCCATACCGCAGGTGTGCTGCGGCGACGGACGCGAATTCGGCTCCGTTCAGTCTCACCTCGCCAATCGACTCGACGGTCACGACCGTGGAATTCTGGTCGGCATCCAAGAGGAACAAGTCGTAGCCGTCCGTGCTCAGAGCCGCGTCCATGGTGCGGTCGGCGCCTTCCTCAGCCAACCGGATGTTGGTGACACCCGACTCGGCCAGCGCGGCACATATGCCGGGCGACCAGATACTGACCTGGGATGGGAAGGCCGTCCCACGGTGCCTGTCGCCCGAGGCCAGCGGAGTCGTGAGGACACCGTTAACGGGGAACCGTCGTTCTCGACCCGCTGCGTCCTGTCCCGAGACCAGCCGCTGGTTCCAATCGGCTGCGGTGCGCAGCTGTGAGTACGGCACGCTGTGCAGTTCTTCGGTGGGTGCGAGGCGTTCAATTGAGTGCGGGTCTGGGCCGCCGAGGAGGCTGGCGATGTGTGCGCTGAGCTGCTCGGGGCTTGCGTCGGCACGCCACGTAGCCCCCGAGTCCGCTTGGGCGACCTGCAACGTCACGTGGGCGTCCTCACCGGACTCGGTGCGGAGTAGTTGTACGCGGAACCGGTCACCACTCTGCGGGAGTGTCTGGTCGAAGGCTCGATCGACGCCGAGGACAAGGTTTCGCCAGAACCCGGCACGCTGCTCGCGAGAGATGTCGCCGGTATAGTTGAGCTGGATCGTGAGCTGTACTTCGCGCATCCAGATGCCGGGATAGACCTCGACGCGGCTGACGTCGTAGCCGATGCGTTCGTCGGTGGGCTCGACGGTGTGTTTGGTCGCGAGGTGCCGTACCTCGTCCAAGTCCGCCACGCTGATCGGGGCGGAAGCCAGCAGCGTCCACAGGTCGGCCATGGTCGTGATGCCGAACCGCTTTCTCGCGACAGCGAGCAGCAGCACGTCTAAAGTGTTCGAGTCCGCCGAACGACGCAGCGTCCGGAAGGCCTCCAGCACCGTTTCCGCGGCCGGCATGCCCGCGGTCCGGATGTCGATGTCCCGCATCACCGTTAGGGCGCCCTGGTGGTCGTTCAGCGAGACGCTCGTGACGTCGCGGTCCGCGTCAGGCTGATAAGACCACTTCAGTTTGTGTGCTTGGGCGAGTTCTTCGGCGAGTGCTTCCTTGTCGATGGCGCCGAGGATCCGAACGTGGCCACCGTCTCGCACGACCAGTTCCGCGTCGTCCAGGCTGGCGGGCTTCGTGCCGATCGCGACCCGGCGGTTGTAGCCGAGTTCCACCATGCTCTTTTGAAGGGATGCGGCTAGCTTCTCGTGTCTGGCCTCGTTCGTGTCCGCGACGACCGCCAAGAAGATCAACGCGCCGTCCTGATGGCCTGTGAGTGCTCCGACGAACTGAAGCAGACGTGCGAGCGCGTACCCCTTCATCTCGACCTTGCCCCAACCGGGGACGTTGATCAGCGCCTTGTCGCCCCGCACCTCCAGCCCCACCACCAGGACGTCCTCGGCCAACGCCGCGGACGGTGTCCAGTAGTAGTGCCGCACAATCTCCGAGGAATAGGAAACCATCTCCTCGACCCGTACGCGCACATGTGAGTCTTTCAGCAGCCAGCCCGACAGCGGTGACTTCAGGGATGGGCGGAAGAAGTCCAGCCGTACCAGCAGGCCGTTGTGGCGCAGCAACCGGTGAGGAACCTGGCCCGCCGGCACCGCGACCTCACCCGCCAACGGGGGGCGACGCAGGACGAACTTCTTCCGATCTTGGACGACGTCTGCCTGATCCAGGACGACGTCTGCCTGATCCAGGACGACGTCTCTGTTCCGCCATCCACGTGCGATAACGTCCACGATGAGGTCACCGCTCAGCTCAGAGGGTGGTAGGTGCGATTCGCCCTGTCCGCCAAGGACGTCGGCCGCGGGTTGCGCGACGTCGACATCTCCCGCGGCCCCCTCGAGCTGCGCGGCTTCATTCGGGACCAAGTCCTGCGGGTCATCAACGATGTCAGCGCCGTCGACGCCGTCGAGGAACGCATCGATTGCGGCCTGCATGTCCGTCGAGTACGAATCATGGTCGTCAGGCCAATCCGACACGTCGGCGACCGTCGAGACCTCACCCCACAAAACGGGGCCGGTGTCGTGCCCGCCGGGTTTAACCTCTGTGGTCCAGGGTGTGGCCCTGTCATCGCCCTGCACGACCGAGCCTCGGCCCTGGTCGGCACCCTGCGGCGCCTCGGGGGCAGATCGGCCGCCTTGTAGGGTGGCGGTTCCCCTTGGATCCGGATCGTGGTCCGAGCCCATGGCTGACCCGGACGCGCGCTGCTCTTCGACGATCTCCACGAAGGCCCGCGACACCACCTCTGGGTCCGTTCCGCCGTTCTCGCCGAGCCTGTCGTCCAACAGGCGGGCGCCAGGAGGCTCCCCGGCCGTCAGGCTCACCGCCGGGCCGTTGCCGAAGTACTCAAGCCTTGTCCGCACCTTCACCTGCACGAACGGCTCCTGGCCGGCCTCCTCCAGGAGCACACCCCTCGTCGGATCGGGCACCCACTTGTCCACCCACGGACTGATGGTGCGGGCGGCAACCGGCGCCAGCCTGCGCAGGCGTGATTTGACCTGGCCGCGCAGGAGCTCCGCCACGAACTTCCCTCGTGCCAACCCGGCTTGCTGGTCCTGCCCGTACCCGGTGATCTCCACGACCTCGGTCAGCCTGCCGCGGTCCGCGTTGCTCTCGATCGCCGCCCACGCGATCCGCCGCGCCAACTTCAGCAACCCCTGGATACGCGCCTGCTCCGACTTGGGATTGAACGTCATCTCCTCACGTGCGAACCCGACCGTCTCCACCGGCGGCAGCTGCGCCGGGTCCATCGACCGATCGACCCCGAACTCACCAGGCCGCACCATCCGCGCCGACCTGGCCCCCACACGCTTCTCGTAATCCCACTCACCCCACCCCGTCACCACATAACACGACCGCGCCAGCGGCTCCAGACGAATGCGGTCCCAATAGCCCTCATCGTTCGACAGATCAACGACCGTGCTCACCTTCGATGCCAGCGTCGGGCTGGCGGCCACCACGCTCAACGCCGCCGACCACATGTTCCGCGGCGCGGAGTCCCCGTCGGCAATCACCGCGCGGCGCGCGCGCACCAGGTCCAGAGTTCCGCTCTCACCGATCGAGGCCTCCAGCGACACCACGACCTTGTTGGCCAGATTCGCGACATTGTCCAACCACTCATCCGAGCCGACGTACCCGCCGCGGCGATAGGCCGGGTTGGCGCGCATCCGCTCCACGATCGCGCGGACCTGAGCCCGGTCGTGATCGACGGTCAACCACGCCCCGCGATCAAAGATCGCCGTCGTGTTCCGCACCCCATCGAGCTCGTAGCTATCCCCGACCGGCACGATCCGCCCGGTCGGCGCGTGCACGACCACCGTGCGCCCAGCCCGCATCAACGCATCACGCAAGTCGAACGCGAGCGTGGCCGCACCCCGATTCGGACCCACCGCGCACGTCAACAACGTGACCGCCTGGCCCCCTGCCTGCATGAACTCATTGATGCCCATCAGCACCTTGGCAAGCGGCTCGCCGGCCAGCTGCCCGGTCGTGCCATCGGAATAGGAGACAGTCATCACGGTGCCGTCGCCGTGCCCGTCGACAAAGAACGGCTGGCCGTAGAGGGCGAACTCCCCTGTCCACGGGCCGGGCACCGTGCGCAGGTGCCGGGCACGCTCGTCGCGCGTCATCGCCGCGAGCGTCGCGTAGTCGGTGTCGACCATCGTCGAGGTATTGCGCTCAGCCTGCGACGACCTGGCCCACTCCTGGGCCCGTGCCAGCTCCGCACCCGTCATGAAGCTCACGCCCACGACCCGATCGCCCCGGTCCCGCAACAGCGTGTGCAAGACCACGGGTTGGGCGGTGTAGCGCGGACTAGGCCCCGCCGAGGCATACCTCGGCAGCGCGGGATCGGCGCCGTACACCGGCGGCGACTCGGCCGCACTACGCGCGCCCGGAGGAGTGGACACGTCGGTGTCGTCCGATCCAGGACTGTGCATGACGTCGCGCAGCGGGGCACGCCAACCCGATTCGAGGGACGGACTGCCGGAGAGCGGGAGCCCACCACCGTCCACATCGGACACCGCCGCTGACTGCTCAGCCAGGGAGGAGTTCTCGTTTTCCTGCTCGACCGGCCCCTCCCCCACCACGCCGGACGCCGCCGGCTCAGCCAGCACGACCTCATCTGCATCAACAATGCCCAGCGGAATACCGTCGTCGTGCGGCACAACCGAACCCTGGCCCTGGCCGATACCGTGCGGCACCTGCGCCCCCTGCCGCAGGCCTCGCGCAGCGACGGAGTCCTCCAGATCCGCATCGTGGCCGGAATCGATCACAGGCCCAGGCCCCTGCTCGACGATCTCCTCCGACACGATCGACGGCGCAGCGGCGGCGCCCTTAACATCGATCTTCGGCGCACCCGACGATGACGTGGTATCCGTGCTCGGCGTCTCAGAGTCCGTAGTAGTAGTAGTAGTAGTAGTAGAAGAAGAAGAAGAAGCTGGCTTGTTCAGAACCGAGGCTGGCGTGTTTGCGGACACGGGCGGCGCTGTGTCGGATGCCGGCGGAGCGGTGACGTAAGCCGGCGGCCCGGCCACAGTCGCAACGACGTCAGGCGATGCCAATGGCGGCGGCACCGACAACGCCGTCGACCCCAGAACAGGCTCCGGCAGCACTGCCGCTGCACCATGCTTGTCCGTGAAGGTGGGAGCGCGCTGCACGGACGCGTCCGGCGCCGGGGGCCCGCTGGCCGACAGCGACGGCGGCGTGTTCACAGCACTGGCCAGCCCATTAGCTGACGACGCACGCGCACTGGCTGGCAACGGCGCATTCGCAGAGGGAACGTTCGACGAATGCGACACGACGTCAGTAGACGGCGAACTGATCGATGCAGGCGGCGGTGCTAACTGGCTCGGCGGAGACGTCTGCGTCTGGCTTGCGGCGGCATTGTCACCACGTGCGCCACCCGATGTGCCGGGCGTGTTGTTCAGGCCATCAAGGCCGTTGCTGGCAGCGCCGCTTCCCGCATTACCGCTGTTGACCTCCACACCATCGGCGTTGACACCACCCGCACCACTGCCCGAGTCGCGGCCACCGGAGATAGCACTGGCAGTCCCGCCATTCCCGCCGCCGCCGTTGCCGCTTCGGTTGTCGCCACCGGCGATACCCGGCAGCTCCGCATACGGCGGCGTATACGGCGGCGTGTACGGCGGCGCATACGGCGGGGCCGGGCTGTACGGCGGCAGAAGACTCTCGGACGAACCGTTGCCCGCCAAGCCGAACCTGGCACCACCAGTGCCGAGCTTGAGATCCGTGTCGGGCTTGAGATCCGTGTCGGGCTTGAGATCCGTGTCGGGCTTGAGATCCGTGCCGGGCTTGAGATCCGTGCCGGGCTTGAGGCCTGTGCCGGGTCTGGAACCACCTGTGTCGAGTTTGATGTCCCGAGGC
>NZ_JBEXPJ010000179.1:0-17301 GCF_040611995.1 Lentzea sp. NPDC006480 | reverse complement strand
CAGGCCGGCGCGAACCTGGTCAACCGCGACCGGATGTGGCACTACACCGAGGGACTGCACAACTGGGACCCGATCTGGCCGGACCACGCGATCAGCGTCACCCCCGACGCCGTCATCGGCCACTCCCAGGGCGAGATCGCCGCCGCCGCGGTGAGCGGAGCGCTCAGCCTCGAAGACGCCGCCAAGGTCGTCGCCCTGCGCAGCCAGGCCATCGGCCGCGTCATGTCGGGCCGCGGCAGCATCGTGTCCATCGGGTTGCCGGCCCACGAAGTCCAGCCCCACCTCGAAGAATGGGGCGAGCGCCTCAGCCTCGCCGCCACCAACGGCCCCCGCAGCGTCGCGGTCTCCGGTGATCTCGAAGCGCTGGACGCGTTCTGCGGCAAGCTCGTCGAGCAGGGTGTGCGGGTCCGCCGCATCGAGGTCGACTACGCCTCGCACTCGGCCCAGGTCGAGGACATCCGCGACGACGTCCTCACCGACCTCGCCACCATCACGCCACAGACTCCCCACACGCGCTTCCTCTCCACCGTCACCGGCGAGTGGAACGACGCCAACACAGACGCCCTGTACTGGTTCACGAACCTGCGTCAGACCGTGCACCTCAACGAAGCCGTCGAGCAGCTCATCGCCGAAGGACACCAGGTCTTCGTCGAAGTCAGCTCGCACCCGGTTCTCACGCCGGGCGTGCAGGACGCCCTCGAAGGCAAGCGCGGCGTCGTCACCGGCACGTTGCGCCGCGACATCGGCGGCCTGAACCGCGTTCTCACGTCACTCGCCGAGGTCTGGGTCCGCGGCCTCCCGGTCAAGTGGCACCTCGAAGGCAACCGCGTCGACCTGCCCACCTACCCGTTCCAGCACGAGCGCTTCTGGATCGGCCCGCCGCAGCACCCGGTCGCCGCGCAGGACCCCGTCGACGACGCCTTCTGGCAGGCCGTCGAACAGTCCGACCTCGCCACCCTCACCCGAAGCCTGCACCTCGACGAGGCCACGCTCGCCGCCGTCCTGCCCGCTCTCAACACGTTCCGTCAAACCAGCCGCGATCAGTCCACAACGGACTCCTGGCGCTACCGCACGACGTGGAAGCCGTTGCGCGGCCTCGACAACGGCAAGCTCACCGGCACCTGGGCCGTCGTCACCACGGACGCCATCATCGACACCGACGTCACCAGCGCGCTCGGCGACGTGCAGCGAATCGTCCTGGATGCCGATGACGACCGCACCACCATCGCCGCGAAGCTGGTCGAAGCGGACGGCATCGTCTCGCTGCTGCCCACCGACGAACGTCCCGGCGCTTTCGGCCTGCCCGTCGGCCTGCTGCTGACCGTCAACCTGATCAACGCGATCGCCGACGCCGGCCTCACCGCCAAGGTCTGGAACATCTCCCGCAACGCCCTCTCGACCGGCCGCGCGGACACCGTCGACCACCCGGCACAGGTCCAGGCGGTCGGTATCGGCTGGACCGCCGCGCTGGAACACCCGCAACGCTGGGGCGGCTCCATCGACCTGCCGGAGGAGCTCGACCAGCGCGCCGCACAACGGTTCGTCTCCGCCCTGGTCAACGCAGGCAGCGAGGACCAGCTCGCGATCCGCGCGTCCGGCACCCTCGCCCGCCGCGTCGTCCGGGCTCCGTCCCGGCCCGAGACCCGGGACTGGACTCCGCGCGGCACCACGATCATCACCGGCGGCACCGGAACGCTCGGCCCGCACGTCGCCCGCTTCTTCGCGCACAAGGGCGCGGAGCACCTGGTGCTCACCAGCCGCCGCGGCATCGAAGCGCCCGGCGCCCGCGAACTCGTTGCGGAGCTGGCAGAACTCGGCACGCCCACCACGGTCGTCGCCTGCGACATCGCCCGGCGCGACGACGTCGAACGCATGCTGAACGACCTGCGCGCGGAAGGCCGTGAGATCCGCTCGGTCATCCACACTGCCGCGGTCATCGGCCTGCACTCGATCGACGGATCCACTGTGGAGGGTCTGAGTGAGATCCTCGCCGCGAAGGTCGACGGCGCCGCCCACCTGGACGCGCTGCTGACCGAGGACCTCGACGCGTTCGTGCTGTTCTCGTCGATCTCCGGCATGTGGGGCTCCGGCAACCACGCGTCCTATGTGGCCGGTAACGCCTACCTGAACTCGTTGGCCGCCAACCGTCGCGCTCGCGGACTGCGCTGCACCTCGGTCTCGTGGGGCATCTGGTCCGACGACATCGGCCTCGGCCGCGTCGACACCGACCAGATCCGCCGCAGCGGCCTGGAGTTCATGAAGGCACGCCTGGCGCTGGCCGGTCTGCAGCGGGCGATCGAGGACGACGAGACCGAGATCGCCATCGCGAACATCGCCTGGGACCGCTACTACCCGGTCTTCACCGCGATGCGCCCGACCACGCTCTTCGAGGAGCTGCCGGAGGTTCGCGCGCTCACCGTCGCCGCCGAGCAGACCACCACGTCCGACGGCTCCTTCGCGGCCGGGCTGCGCGCCCTTCCGGCCGCCGAACGCGAACAGCGGCTCCTCGAACTCGTCCGCGCCGAAGCAGCGTCGGTGCTGGGCATGGCCTCGACCGACGCGCTGACCGAGCACAGGGCGTTCCGCGAGGTCGGTTTCGACTCGATCACCGCGGTCGACCTGCGCAACAAGCTCGCCGCCGCAACGGGTCTGACCCTGCCCACCACGATGGTGTTCGACCACCCGAGCCCGCTCGCGCTGACCGAGTTCCTGCTCGGCGAGCTCCTCGGCGCCGACGTTCCCACCGGTCAGGTCATCGCTTCGGCCGCGTCCGACGAGCCGATCGCGATCATCGGCATGGCCTGTCGTTACCCCGGTGGCGTCGCGACACCGGAAGACCTGTGGAACGTCGTCATGAACGGCGTCGACGCGATCTCCGGCTTCCCCGCGGACCGCGGCTGGGACGGCGACTCCCTCTACAACCCGGACCCGGACGCACCGGGCGGTGCCTACTCGGTGCAGGGTGGCTTCCTGCACGACGTCGCGAACTTCGACCCCGGCTTCTTCGGCATCAGCCCGCGCGAAGCCCTCTCGATGGACCCGCAGCAACGCCTCCTGCTCGAAACCGCCTGGGAGTCCATCGAACGCGCCGGCATCGACCCGCAGTCGCTGAAGGGAACCCTCACCGGCGCCTTCATCGGCGCCTCCTACCAGGACTACTCGGCGGGCGGCTCCGACCAGCCCGGCGACGAGGGCCACATGATCACCGGCACGCTCTCGAGCGTGCTGTCGGGCCGCGTCTCCTACCTGTTCGGTCTCGAAGGCCCGGCCGTCACCCTCGACACAGCGTGCTCTTCTTCTTTGGTGGCACTGCACCTGGCCTGCCAGTCACTGCGCGACGGGGAGAGCAGCCTTGCCCTGGCCGGCGGTGTCTCGGTCATGGCCACGCCCGGCGCGTTCGTCGGGTTCTCCCGCCAGCGCGCTCTCGCGAAGGACGGCCGCTGCAAGGCATACTCCGACGCCGCCGACGGCATGACCCTCGCCGAGGGCGTGGGCCTGGTCCTGCTGGAGCGGGTGTCCGACGCGATCCGCAACGGCCACCGCATCCTCGCCGTCGTGCGCGGCTCCGCGGTCAACCAGGACGGCGCCTCCAACGGCCTCACCGCACCGAACGGCCCCTCGCAGCAACGAGTGATCCGCCAAGCCCTGGCCAACGCACGAGTCGAACCGTCCGAAGTGGACGCTGTCGACGGCCACGGCACCGGCACGGCCCTGGGTGACCCGATCGAAGCCCAGGCCCTCCTCGCCACCTACGGCCAGAACCGGTCCAGGCCACTGCTGCTCGGCTCCATGAAGTCGAACATCGGCCACACCCAGATGGCCTCGGGCGTCGCGTCCATCATCAAGATGGTCCTGGCACTGCGGGCGGGTGTCCTGCCCCGCACCCTCCACGTCGACCAGCCCTCCACGAAGGTCGACTGGTCCTCGGGCTCGATCAAACTCCTCGCCACCGAAGAACCGTGGCCCGTCACCGACCACCCACGCCGAGCCGGCGTCTCCTCCTTCGGCCTCTCCGGCACAAACGCCCACGTAGTGCTAGAGGCAGCCCCCGAATCTGTGGACAACTCCACCCCTGTGGACAACTCGGCAGATGTCGATCTCCACACCCCGAACCCGTCAGACCCCCGTGGGACGATTGGAGTGGGGACCTCGTTCTCCCCCCAGGGCCCCCAGGCGGGATCGATCCAGGTCGGTGCGGTGCCGGTGCTGCTGTCGGCGCGCGCGGACGAGGCGCTGAAGCAGGTCGCGGGCAACCTGATCGACGTCGACGCGGACCTCAGCGAGCTGGCGGCGTCGCTGGCCACTAAGCGGTCCACGTTCGAGAAGCGCGCCGTCGTCGTCGCGAGCAACCGCGACGAGCTGGTGCGCGGCCTCCGAGCGTTGCGTGACGATCAACCGGACGCAAGTGTCACTCGTGGGCAGACCACACGCGGCCGCACCGCGTTCCTGTTCACCGGCCAAGGCTCGCAGCGTCTCGGCATGGGCAAGGCGCTGTACGAGCGCTACCCGGTGTTCGCCGACGCCCTCGACGCGGCCTGCGCCTACCTCGACGCGGACCTCGCCAGGCCGTTGCGCGACGTCATGTGGGGCGACGACCCGGAGCAGCTCGACCAGACCGGCTACGCCCAGCCCGCGATCTTCGCGGTCGAAGTCGCGCTCTACCGGCTCGTCGAGTCGTGGGGCGTCACACCGGACTACCTGGCGGGCCACTCCATCGGCGAGATCGCCGCGGCACACGTCGCCGGCGTCCTGAGTCTCGACGACGCCTGCACGCTGATCTCCGCCCGCGCCCGTCTCATGCAAGCGCTGCCGACCGGCGGCGCGATGATCGCGATCCAGGCCACCGAAGCCGACATCACCCCGCTGCTCACCGATCGGGTGTCGATCGCCGCGATCAACGGGCCCACGAGCATCGTCATCGCGGGCGACGAGACCGAGACCGAGGCGATCGCGGCGCGGTTCGAGAAGACCAAGCGCCTCAAGGTGAGCCACGCGTTCCACTCGCCGCTGATGGACCCGATGCTCGACGACTTCCGCGCGGCGATCAGCGGCATCCAGTTCGGCAAGCCGTCGATCCCGCTGATCGCGGACGACGTCAGGAACCCGGAACACTGGGTGCGGCACGTCCGCGACGCCGTCCGGTTCGCGGACGAGGTCACGCAGCTGGAGAGCAAGGGCGTGCGAGCGTTCCTGGAGCTCGGCCCCGACGGCGTGCTCACCGGCATGGCGCAGGAGTCGCTCACCGAGGAAGCCGTGCTGGTCCCGGCCCTGCGCCGCGAGCGCGATGAGGTCGTGACGCTGCTGACCGCGCTGGCCGGCCTCCACGTCCGCGGCACGACCGTCGACTGGGCCGCTTACTTCGCGGGCGCCGAGGCCGACGTCGAGCTGCCGACGTATCCGTTCCAGCACCAGCGTTTCTGGCCCGAGCCGGTGGCTCCGCAGGACAAGGACGGCGACTTCGTCGACGACGAGTTCTGGGCCGCCGTCGAACGCGAGGACTTCGCCGCGCTGGCGCAGTGGCGTTCGCGCAAGCAGAAGTCCACTGTGGACTCGTGGCGTTACGCGGTGACTTGGAAACCCATCACGGCCCAAGCCACGCTCACCGGCCCGTGGCTGGTGCTCGCCGATCACGACGCGTCCGAGCTGATCGAAGCGCTCGGCGTCGAAACGGTCGTCGTCAACGCCACCACCCGAGCGGAACTGGCTGAGCAGGTCCGCGGCGACTACGCCGGCGTGCTGTCGCTGCTCGCCCTGAACACCGGTGCCGAGGATGCGCTGGTCCGCACTTCCGTTGTGGTGCAAGCGCTTGGCGACGCGGGGCAGGACGCCCCGTTGTGGGTGGCGACGCAGGGCGCGGTGTCGGTGGGAGGTGGCGAGCAGATTGCCAACCCCGACCTCGCCACCGTCCACGGACTCGGCCGCGTGATCGCGCTGGAACACCCGCAGCGCTGGGGCGGCCTGATCGACCTGCCGTCACAGCTCGACTGGAACACCGCGCGCCGCATCCCCGGCGTGCTCGCAGGAACTGAGGACCAGGTCGCGGTTCGGCCGTCCGGCGTCTACGGCCGCCGCCTCATCCACAGCACCCCGAGCGCACTGCACCGCGACTACCGGCCGGGCCGCGTGCTCGTCACCGGCGGCACCGGCGCGATCGGCAAGCACGTCGCGCGGTGGTTGCTCGACCACGACGCCGAGCAGGTCATCCTGGTCAGCCGCACCGGAACCGCGGACTTCGACGACCCGCGCGTGCTCGTGAAGTCCTGCGACGTCGCCGACCGCGACGCCCTCGCCGCACTTCTCGCCGAGCACCCGGTGACGTCCGTCTTCCACGCGGCAGGCGTCGTCGAGGACGGCCTCATCGAGTCGATGGACGCCACGTCGTTCACGAACCTCTTGCGCGCCAAGGTCCACGCGACCCGCAACCTGCACGAGCTCACCTCGGATCTCGACGCGTTCGTGCTCTTCGCCTCGACCGCCGGCGTCATCGGTGGCGCGGGCCAGGGCAACTACGCCGCCGCCAACGCCTTCCTCGACGCCTTCGCCGAACACCGCCGCCTGCAAGGACTCCCGGCCACCTCGGTGGCGTGGGGGCCATGGGGCGAGGAAGGCATGGCGGCCTCGGGCAGCGTCGCGGAACGCCTGAAGCGCGGCGGCTTCACGCCGATGGAGCCCGCACTGGCGTTGCAGGCGTTGAAACAGGCCATCGAACACGGCGACGCCGCCGTGCTGGTCGCGGAGATCGACTGGGAACGGTTCCTGCCCGCGCTCGCCGGTCTGCGCCCGGCGCCGCTGGTCGGCGACCTGCCCGAGGTCAAACGCTTCCACACCAACGAAAAAGTCGTGGAAGCCTCGGAACAGCCGCAGTTCCGCAAGGCACTGGCGGGCTTGTCGAAGGCCGAGCGCACCCGCGCGGTCCTCGACCTGGTGCGCGGCCAGATCGCCGCGGTTCTCGGCCACGGCACCGCGTCCGACGTCGACCCGGACCGCGCGTTCCTCGACCTCGGCTTCGACTCGCTGACCACGCTGGAACTGCGCAACCGCCTGCAGGCCGCCACCGAACTGACGCTGCCCGCCTCGCTGCTGTACGACTATCCGACGCCCTACGACCTGGCGGACTTCCTGCTGGGCGAGGTCGGTGACGTTCCGGCTGAGGTGGTTGTCGCACGCGTCGACGACGATCCGATCGCCATTGTCGGCATCGGCTGCCGCTTCCCGGGCGGCGTGACGTCGCCGGAAGCATTGTGGGACTTGGTTTCCAGCGGCGGCGACGGCATCAGCTCCTTCCCGTCCGACCGCGGCTGGGATCTCGCCGCTTTGAGCTCAGGCGCGTCGGCGTCGCTGGAAGCCGGTTTCCTCAACGGTGTCGCGGACTTCGACGCGCACTTCTTCGGCATCTCGCCGCGGGAAGCGCTCGCGATGGACCCGCAGCAACGCCTCATCCTGGAAACCGCCTGGGAAGCCGTGGAACGCACCGGCATCGACCCGTCGTCGTTGCGCGGTTCGCAGACCGGTGTGTTCGTCGGCACCAACGGCCAGGACTACGAGAACATCCTGCGCCGCTCGCTCGACTCCGACATCCAGGGCTACCTCGCCACCGGCAACACCGCGTCGGTGATGTCCGGCCGCCTCTCCTACGTCCTCGGACTCGAAGGCCCCGCCGTCACCATCGACACCGCCTGCTCGTCGTCGTTGGTCGCCATGCACTGGGCGATGCGCGCGCTCCGCTCCGGTGAGTGCTCCCTCGCGCTCGCCGGCGGCGTTAGCGTCATGTCGAGCCCTGACTCGTTCGTCGAGTTCACCACCCAGGGCGGACTCGCGCCGGACGGCCGCTGCAAGGCCTTCGCCGACGCCGCCGACGGCACCGCGTGGTCCGAAGGCGCGGGCATCCTCGTCCTGGAACGCCTCTCGGACGCTGTCGCCAACGGCCACGAGGTCCTGGCCCTGGTCCGTGGCTCCGCGGTCAACTCCGACGGCGCCTCCAACGGCCTCACCGCCCCGAACGGCCCCTCACAGCAGCGCGTGATCCGCCGCGCTCTCGCAGACGCCGGTCTGTCCGTGGGCGACATCGACGCCATCGAAGCGCACGGCACCGGCACCACCCTGGGCGACCCGATCGAAGCCCAGGCTCTCCTCTCGACCTTCGCCGACCGCTCCGAGCCGCTCTACCTGGGCTCGGTGAAGTCGAACATCGGCCACGCCCAGGCCGCCGCAGGCGTCGCGGGTGTCATCAAGATGGTCGAGGCGATGCGCCACGGCGTGCTGCCCCGCACCCTCCACGTCGACGCCCCGACCACGCACGTCGACTGGACCTCGGGCCCGGTGTCCCTCATCACCGAGAACACCCCCTGGCCTGCGACGGGTCACCCGCGCCGAGCAGGCATCTCCGCGTTCGGCCTCTCCGGCACCAACGCCCACGTGATCTTGGAAGCGCCGGGCTCGGGGATCCCCCCGATTTCCAGCGTACCGGGCGAAAACGCTGGTCAGGCGGGCGCGGCGCAATCTGTGGACAACTCGGCGCCTGTGGACAACTCGGCAGTTGTCGATCTTGCCGCACCGGAACTGCCGGCCCCGGGTGAGACGATTGGAGTGGGGACCTCGCGTCCCCCCAAGGGGGCCCCCGTCGTTGTTTCGGCGAAGTCCTCCGATGCTCTGCGCGCTCAGATCGACCAGATCCGCGCGGTCGAGGCGGATCAGCTCGACTTGGCGTTCTCGGCGGCGACGACGCGCGCGCAGTTCGCGCACCGGGCGTTGCTGATCGACGGCGCGGAGGTCGTGAACGGTGTGGCGCGCAAGGCGGGCACCACGGCGTTCCTGTTCACCGGCCAGGGCTCGCAGCGCCTCGGCATGGGCCGCGAGCTGTACGCGCGGTTCGAGACGTTCCGCGAGGCACTCGACGAGGTGCTGGCCCACCTCGACCCGGCTCTGAAGGACGTCATCTGGGGCGACGACGAAGAAACGCTCAACCAGACGGGCAACACGCAGCCGGCGCTGTTCGCGATCGAGGTCGCGCTCGCCAAGCTCGTCCAGAGCCTCGGCGTGTTGCCCGACCACGTCGCCGGCCACTCGATCGGCGAAATCGCGGCCGCGCACATCGCCGGCGTCCTCACGCTCGAAGACGCCGCCAAGCTCGTCACGGCCAGGGCAAACCTCATGCAGGCCCTCCCGGCCGGGGGCGCGATGGTCTCCATCCTGGCCACCGAAGCCGAGGTCGCCAAGCAGATCGGCAAGTCGAAGAAGGTCTCGATCGCAGCGGTGAACGGACCGGCGTCGATCGTCATCGCCGGCGACGAAGCAACCGTCACGAAGATCGCCAAGAAGTTCGAGAAGACCAAACAGCTCACCGTCAGCCACGCGTTCCACTCACCGCTCATGGACCCGATGCTCGACGACTTCCGCGCGGCGATCAGCACCATCACCCTCACCGCGCCACGCATCCCGATCGCCACCACCGGTGACGTGACGACGATCGACTACTGGGTGAGCCACGTCCGCGACACGGTCCGCTTCCACGACAACATCCAGAGCCTGAACAACGTCGACACGTTCGTCGAAATCGGCCCGGACGGCGTGCTCGCGGCGATGGTCGACGGAGCCGTCGCGACCCAGCGCAAGGACCGCGACGAGGTGAGCGCGTTCAGTCTCGCGCTCGGCACCCTGCACGTCCGCGGCGCCGACATCGACTGGCAGCAGTACTTCGCGGGCACCGGAGCGAAGCGCATCCCGCTGCCCACCTACGCGTTCCAGCGCGAACGCTACTGGCCGACGACGACGCCGAAGTCCGCAACGGACGACTGGCTGTACGAAGTGGTGTGGGAGAAGCACGACGTCCCGACGACGACGGACGGCACCTGGCTCGTCCTGGGCGACGCAACGGGTTTCGCGGGCGCGACGGTGACCGAACTCGTGCCGGGCGACTACGCCGGAGTCATCTCGACCACCGACACCAGCCCGTTCGAGGTCCTGAACATCCTGGAAGCCAACAACATCACGGCTCCGCTGTGGTGCGTCAGCGGCGAACCCGCCGTCTGGGGCGAAGGGCGGGTCGCCGCGCTGGAGCAGCCGGAACGCTGGGGCGGCTTGATCCGCGTTGAAACCACCACCTGGGCGATCCCTCAAAGCGAGCAGGAAGTCACCTTCCACGACGAAGGCGCGTTCGTCCCACGCCTGCGCCGCATCGAGGCCACCACGTCGTGGACCCCGACCAGTCAGATCCTGCTCGTCGGCGCTGAGGGTCCGATGGGCGAGCAGCTCAAGACGTTGCCCAACACCACCGACACGCTCACCGACGACGTCACCGCGGTGATCCACCTCGGTGGCATCGACTCGCTCCACGAACTCGACGAGCAGCTGGGCGACCGCGAGCTGGAAGCGTTCGTGATCTTCGGTTCAGTCGCCGGCACGTGGGGTTTCCGCGGTCAGAAAGAACAAGCCGCGCACTCCGTGATCGTCGAGGAGTTCGCCAGGCAACGGAAGGCTCGCGGCCTCAAGGCGACCTCCATCGCGTACGCGCCGTGGGAGGGCACGACCGACCCGAGCATGACCGCGCACCTGAGGATGAGCGGCATCCCGGTCCTCGACGCTCCGAACGCCCTCGCGGCGCTCCATCAGGCTGTCGCGAGTGGACGGACGAATGTCGTCGTCGCGAACGTCGACTGGAGCACGTTCCAGCAGTCCAGCAAGCTGTTCAGCGCGTTCCAGCAGCAGAAGCCGGTCAACGAGCCGATGCTCAAGCAGACGCTCGGCAAGCTGCCGGAGTACGAACGTCTCGGCGCGCTACTCGCTCTCGTCCGCGAGAAGGCGGCGCTTGTCCTCGGCCACAACGGAACCGGGGCGATCGAGCCGGACGTCCCGTTCCGCGACCTCGGTTTCGACTCGCTCACCGCCGTCGACCTGCGCAACCAGATCCAGGCCGAGTCGGGTCTGCGGCTGAGCGCCACGCTGGTGTTCGACTACCCGACGCCGAACGAGCTCGCGGAGCACCTGCTCACCGAGCTCTTCGGCGGCGCGGACGAGATCGAACACACGGTCCGGACGACCACCGACGAACCGATCGCGATCGTCGGCATGGCCTGCCGCTACCCCGGTGACGTGCGGTCGCCGGAAGACCTGTGGCAGCTGCTGCTCGACGGCCGCGACGCGATCGGGGACTTCCCGGCGGACCGCGGCTGGGACCTCACTTCCCTCTACAGCGGACAGAGCGTCACCCGCAGCGGTGGTTTCCTCTACGACGTCCCGAACTTCGACCCGGACTTCTTCTCGATCTCGCCGCGGGAAGCGATGGTCATGGACCCGCAGCAGCGCATCGTGCTCGAGACGGCCTGGGAGGCTCTGGAACGGGCCGGCGTCGACCCGGCGTCGATTCGCGGCAGCGTCACCGGCGTGTTCGTCGGTGGTGGCAGCGGCGAATACCGGCCGTCGGCAGAGGAAACCGGCCTGGAGTGGCAGACCGCGCAGTCCGCGTCACTGCTGTCCGGGCGTCTCGCCTACACGTTCGGCCTGCAGGGCCCGACGGTCTCGGTCGACACCGCGTGCTCGTCGTCGCTGGTGTCGCTGCACCTCGCGGCCCAGGCGCTGCGCACGGGAGAGTGCGAGATGGCGCTCGCCGGCGGTGTGTGCGTGATGTCGACGCCGGTCGGGTTCATCGAGTTCAGCGCCCAGGGCGCGTTGTCGGAGGACGGGCGCTGCAAGGCGTTCTCCGACAACGCCGACGGCACCGGCTGGGCTGAAGGTGTCGGCATGCTGGTCCTGGAGCGGCTCTCGGACGCGTTGCGGAACGGCCACGAGGTGCTCGCGGTCGTGCGCGGGTCGGCGATCAACTCCGATGGCGCGTCGAACGGCCTCACCGCCCCGTCCGGACCGGCCCAGCAGCGGGTCATCCGGCAGGCGCTGGCGGCGTCCGGGCTGCGTCCGTCCGATGTGGACGCGGTCGAGGCGCACGGCACCGGCACCAAGCTCGGCGACCCGATCGAGGCGCAAGCTCTGCTCAGCGTCTACGGGCAGGACCGCTCCGCACCTCTGCTGCTGGGCGCGGTCAAGTCGAACATCGGCCACACGCAGGCCGCGTCCGGCGTCGCGGGCGTGATCAAGATGGTGATGGCGATGCGGGCGGGCGAGCTGCCGCGCACCCTGCACGCCGAGACGCCGTCCTCGCACGTCGACTGGAGCACCGGCGCGGTCCAGCTGCTGCAGGAACGCACGTCGTGGCCCGCCGTCGACCGCGCACGCCGGGCCGCCGTCTCGTCGTTCGGCGCCAGCGGCACCAACGCCCACGTGATCTTGGAAGCGCCCGGCTCGGGGATCCCCCCAATTTCCAGCGTACCGGATGAAAGTGCTGGTCAAGGGGCCGCTGGGCGATCTGTGGACAACTTTGGAGTGGTTCCGGTGCTGGTATCCGGCCGGACACCAGCCGCGGTGCGCGATCAGGCCGCGCGCCTGCTCGACGTCGACGGCCACCTGCTGGACATCGCTCGTTCGGCGGCCACGACGCGTGCTTCGTTCGACCAGCGTGCGGTGGTGCTGGCGGGCAGCCGCGACGAGCTGACCGACGCGCTCGCGGCGATCGCGTCGGACGTCCGGAACCCGCTGGTGGTCAGGGGAGAGGTGGCGCGCTCCGGCAAACTCGCGTTCCTGTTCGCCGGCCAGGGCTCGCAGCGCATCGGCATGGGCCGTGAGCTGCACGCCAGGTTCCCGGTGTTCGCGGCGGCGTTCGACGAGGTGCTCAGCCACCTGGAGCCGAGCCTCAAGGACGTCATCTGGGGCGACGACCAGGACACGCTGAACCTGACCGGCAACACCCAACCCGCGCTGTTCGCGGTCGAGGTCGCGCTGTTCCGCCTGGCCGAGTCGTGGGGGCTGAAGCCGGACTTCCTGGCAGGCCACTCGATCGGCGAGATCGCGGCGGCGCACGTCGCCGGGGTGCTCAGCCTCGAGGACGCGGCGAAGCTCGTCACCGTGCGCGCCAAGCTGATGCAGGCGCTGCCCGAGGGCGGCGCGATGGTCGCGGTGCAGGCGAGTGAGGACGTCGTGTTGCCGCACCTCACCGACGGCGTGGCGATCGCGGCGGTCAACGGGCCGGACTCGGTGGTCATCGCCGGGCCCGAGGAAGCCGTGGTCGCGATCGCGGAACGCTGGAAGTCCCAGCGGTTGCGCGTCTCGCACGCTTTCCACTCGCCGCTGATGGACCCGATGCTCGACGATTTCCGGTCCACTGTGGAGTCCCTGACGTTCCACCAGCCGCGGATTCCCGTGGTGGCGGAAGGCGATGTCACGTCGGCGGAGTACTGGGTCCGGCACGTGCGGGAAGCCGTGCGGTTCACGGACAACGTGCGCACGCTCACCGAACGCGGCGTCACGACGTTCGTGGAGCTGGGGCCGGACGCGACGCTGTCCGGGCTGGTCGACGGCGGCATTCCGGTGCTGCGCAAGGACCGCGGCGAGGAACAGTCGATCGTCTCGGCGCTCGCCCGTCTGCACGTCCGCGGTGTGAAGGTCGACTGGGCCGGGTTCTTCGGCGCCGGCAGGACCATCACGCTGCCGACCTACGCGTTCCAGCACCAGCGGTTCTGGCCGTCGACGATGGCCACCACGGCAAGGCCCGCCGTGCCGGCCGGCGACGACGCGGCGTTCTGGGCGGCGGTCGAGGGCGAGGACTTCGGGTCGCTGCAGAACGTCCTCAGCGTCGACACCGGCGCATTGGAGCAGGTCCTGCCGGCGCTGCTGGACTGGCGCAAGCAGCGCAACGACCTCGCGCTCGTCGACAGCTGGCGGCACCGCATCACGTGGAAGCCTTTGAACGCCGGCAAGTCGGGTGAACTGAGCGGCACGTGGCTCGTCGTCACGACTGGGGCGGACGAGTGGAGTGACGCGGTCATCGACGCGCTCGGCACCAGCGTGGTGCGACTCGACGTCGCGGCTGCGGACCGAGAGGCCATCGCGGAGGAACTGAAGTCGCTGGGCACGTCGTTCGCCGGGGTGCTGTCGCTGCTCGGACGCGCCGAGGCAGGCGATGCGAGTGCGCCGCGAGGTGTACCGCTGACGGCCGCGTTGATCCAGGCGCTCGGCGACGCGGGCATCACGGCGCCACTGTGGTGCGCGACCCGCGACGGCGTCGCGGTCAACGGCACGGCGTTCGAGGACCTGACGCAGGCCGCGATCCACGGTCTCGGCCGGGTCGTGACGCTGGAACACCCGGAACGCTGGGGCGGCCTGATCGACCTGCCCGCAGTGATCGACGACCGGGTCGCGAACGGCCTCACGTCCGTCCTTTCCGGACTCGATGGTGAGGATCAGGTCGCTGTCCGCTCGAACAGCCTGTTCGGACGACGCTTGATCGCCGCGCCGGCGGCCGTTCCGGCAAAGGAGTGGCAGCCGCGCGGCACCGTCCTGATCACCGGCGGCACGGGCGCGCTCGGCGGTCACGTCGCCCGGATGCTCGCGCGGAACGGCGCCGAGCACCTGGTACTGGTGAGCCGCAGCGGTTTGCAGGCCGACGGTGCCGCTGAACTGCGAGCCGAGCTGGTGGGTCTCGGTGCCGGCGTCACGATCGCCTCGTGCGACGTCGCGGACCGCAAGTCCTTGCAGGCGGTGCTTTCCGCGATCCCCGGCCCGTTGACCGGAGTCGTCCACACCGCGGGCGTCATCGACGACGGTGTGCTGGACAAGATGACGCCGGAGCGGTTCGAGGCGGTGTTCCGCAGCAAGGTGACGTCGGCGCTGCTGCTGGACGAGCTGACCTCCGACCTGGACGCGTTCGTGCTGTTCTCGTCCGCGTCGTCGTCGGTCGGCAGCCCAGGCCAGTCGAACTACGCGGCGGCGAACGCGATGCTCGACGCGCTGGCCGACCGCCGGCGTGGTCAGGGCCTCGCGGCGACGTCGATCGCGTGGGGTGCGTGGGGTGGTGGCGGGATGGCCGGCACCGAGGACGCGGTGGCCAACGCCAAACGTGCCGGAATCGCTTCGATGGATCCTGTCCTTGCGTGCGAAGCGCTTCGACAGCTCGTCGGTGAGGGACTGCCCACGGCGGTTGTGGCGGCGGTGGACAAGGGCCGGTTCTCCGGCGGGTTCCGCCCGAACCCGTTGCTGCGAGAGCTGGCCACGGAGTCCACTGTGGAGGCGCCGGTCGCGGAGGGTGCGTTCCGGGAGAAGCTGCTGGCGTTGCCCGCGGCGAAACGGTTCGACGAGGTGCTGGACCTGGTGCGGACGCGCGCGGCCGAGGTGCTCGGACAGGCCGATGTCGACGCCGTGCGACCGGACCGCCCGTTCCGCGACCTCGGGTTCGACTCGCTCGCGGTGGTCGAGCTGCGCAACCAGCTCAACGCCGCCACGGGCCTGTCGCTCGCCTCGACGCTCGTGTTCGACCACCCGTCACCGGAAGAGCTCGCGACGCACGTGCTGACCGAGTTGGTGCCGGATGCCGCCGCGGGTGATTCAGACGAGACGGAGATCCGCGATCTGCTGGCGCGGGTGCCGCTCGCCCAGCTGCGCGAGATCGGTGTGCTCGAGCCGTTGATGCAGCTCATCGGCAAGGGAACCGCGGCTCAGGACGACGAGGACATCGACGAGATGAGCGTCGACGACCTGATCCAGGCCGCGCTCGACGGCCAGGCCGACTGACCGCGGTTGGGTCGACGGCCGGCTGCCCCTCGGGGTGGCCGGCCGTTTTTTCTGAGGAATTCGCTACCGCTTCGGCTGCTGGAATTGCTGGCGGGAAGACCGTGTCCGGCTGGACTGACGGAGCTGATGAATGAGTACCTCCAGCGAGAAGGTTGTCGAGGCTCTCCGCGCCGCGATGAAGGAGGCGGAGCGGCTGCGCAAGCAGAACAGGCAGCTCGTCGCGGCCGCCACCGAACCGATCGCGATCATCGGGATGGCGTGCCGCTTCCCCGGCGGCATCAGCTCGCCGGAGGAGCTCTGGGAGCTGGTGTCGTCCGGGCGTGACGCGATCACCGGTTTCCCGGCCGACCGCGGCTGGGACGTCGACGCGTTGCTCGGCAGCGGTGTCGACGAGCGCGGCCACAGCGTCTCGGTGCAGGGCGGGTTCCTGCACGGCATCGCGGACTTCGACCCGGCGTTCTTCGGCATCTCGCCGCGCGAGGCCGTGACGATGGACCCCCAGCAGCGCCTGCTGCTGGAGACGTCCTGGGAGGCGCTGGAACGCTCCGGCATCGACCCGACGTCGCTGCGCGGCTCACGCACCGGTGTTTTCATCGGCACCAACGGCCAGGACTACGAGCACCTGCTGATCCGCGGCCTCGACGACGCGACAGGGGACGTCGGCACCGGCATCGCGGCCTCCGCCGAGTCCGGTCGCATCTCCTACGCCCTCGGCCTCGAAGGTCCAACGCTGACTGTTGACACCGCCTGCTCCTCTTCTTTGGTGGCACTGCACTTGGCCGTGCACGCCCTGCGCGCGGGGGAGTGTGCGCTGGCGCTGGCCGGCGGTGTGAACGTCATGTGCACACCGGGCTCGTTGGTGGAGTTCTCGCGACAGGGCGGACTCGCACGCAACGGCCGCTGCAAGGCCTTCTCCGACGACGCCGACGGCACGGGCTGGTCAGAAGGCGTCGGCGTTCTTGCCTTGGCGCGGTTGTCCGACGCTGTCGCCTCGGGCTATCCGATTCTCGCCGTGGTGCGCGGCTCTGCCGTCAACTCCGATGGCGCCTCCAACGGCTTCACCGCTCCCAACGGCCGCGCGCAGCAACGCGTCATCCGTGCCGCCCTCGACCGCGCCGGCCTGTCTCCCGCTGACGTCGACGTCGTCGAAGCGCATGGCACCGGCACCCCGCTCGGCGACCCGATCGAGGCCCGCAGCCTTCTCGCCACCTACGGCGCTTCCCGCTCCACACCGCTGCTGCTGGGGTCGGTGAAGTCGAACATCGGCCACACCCAGGCCGCCGCCGGTGTCGCGGGCATCATCAAGATGGTCGCCGCGATGCAGCACGGCGTAGTGCCAGCCACTCTGCACGTGTCGCACCCGTCCACACACGTCGACTGGACCACCGGTGCGGTCGAACTCGCCACCACAGCCGTTGCATGGCCCTCCTCCGACCGCGCCCCACGCGCCGCTGTGTCGTCCTTCGGTGTCTCCGGCACGAACGTGCACATCATCCTCGAGGGCGCGCCGTCGTCGTCGGAGTCCGGCACGGGGATCCCCCCGATTTCCAGCGTACCGGCCAAAACTCCTGGCCAACCGGGCTCGCCGAAATCTGTGGACAGCTCACGACCTGTGGACAACTCGGCCATTGTCGATCTTGCGAGCCCGGAATCGTCAGACCCTCGTGGGACGCTTGGAGTGGGGACCTC